>CAMWTD010000162.1 GCA_947177085.1 uncultured Desulfovibrio sp. | reverse complement strand
AAAAATTGATTGGTTGAACCGTCAACTTTGCGCGGCAAAAGGGCCGGCCGCAAAATTTTTTGTCCGGCCCTTTCTCCGCTGTCTGTCACTCCCCGGGCCTGCCCGGATAGCGCCGGTAAAACCAGATGAGCACACCGGCGCACACAAGGGCCATGGGTACGCCGAGCAAGGCCGGGGAGGCCAGGCCATAGCCGTGGCGGATGACCATGCCGCCGAGATAGGCGGAGCAGGCGTTGGACATGTTGAAGGCGATCTGGATGCCCGCGCCGCCCAATATCTCGCCGCCGCGCGAATAGCGGACGATAAGATATTGCATGGGGCCGCCCAGCCCGAAAAGCGCGGCCGCGCCCAAAAAGACCAGGGGCACGGCCACCAGGGCCCGGGCGCTGAAAAAGTAGATGGCGAGCAGGATGGGCACGATGCTCATGGCCGTGCAGGCGGAGACCAGCGCGGGCCGGAAGCGGTCGGCCAGGCGGCCGCAGAGCAGGCCCCCCGAGAACATGCCGAGGCCCGCCAGCGCCATGACCCACTTCATGTCGTCCGCGGGGACGCGGGTGATCTGCTGAAGGATGGGCTCCATGTAGCTGTACCAGCAATAGACGCTGCCCTGGCCCAGAAAGGTCGCCGCGAAGATGAGCCAGGGCGCGGGCCCTTTGAGGAAGCGCACCTGTCGGCTGAAGCTCTGCTCTTTGGGCGCTGGCGCGGCGGGTACGCAGCCAAGGATGCCCAGAAAGGCGATGGCCCCCCACAGGGCCGCGAGCAGGAAGGTGAGCCGCCAGGAAAAGGCGTTGGTGAGCCAGGTGACGGCCGGCACGCCGAGCACATTGGCCACGGTCATGCCCGTCACCATGATGGCCACGGCTGTGGCCTTGTAGCCCGGCGGCACAAGGCGCACGGCCACGATGGCCCCCACGCCGAAGTAGGCCCCGTGCGGCAGCCCGGCGAGAAAGCGCGCGCAAATGAGGCTCACATAGCCGGGGGCCGCGGCCGCCAGCCCGTTGCCGAGCACGATGAGGCAGCAGAGGCCGAGCAGGATATGTTTCAGGGGATGCCTGCGGAAAAAGAGCGGCAGCGGCGCGCCCAGGCTCACGCCGAGGGCGTAGGCCGAAATGAAGTCCCCGGCCTGGGGGATGGTGACGTCAAGGTCATGGGCCAGCGGGGAGAGGATGCCCATCATGGAAAATTCGGCCACGCCCAGGGCAAATGTGCCACAGGCGAGAGCGAGAAGCCCGGAACTTTTCATGACGCCATCCCCCTCGTGCATGCGCGATGGGGCAGGCTAACCCGGCGGGAGGAAAAAGAAAAGGGCGGCCAAGCCGCCCCGGGCGTCAGTTCAGTGCCGCCGGCAGGTCAAGCTGCGCGGCGTAATGGTGCTTCATGCGCCGCACCTTGGCCACATAGGCCCGGGTCTCGCGCACGGGCAGCCGCCGCGTGAGGTCTTCATACAGCTCGTCGGCGCTCATGGCGTTGATGCGCGCCACGGCCTCCTCGCTCGTCGCGCCGTAGAGCCGCAGGAAGCGGTTGGGCCCCATGTTGTAGGCGGCGACCGTGCAGTATTCGCGCGAAAGCGGGTCGGTCACGTTCTGGAAATAGCGGGTGAGCAGGATGTGCAGATAGGCCGTGCCGTAGCGGATGTTGATCTCGGGCACGCGCAGGTCGTCGAAGCCGATGTCGCCGCGCCGGCCGTAGAGGAAGCGGTGCACCTCGCCGCTGGCCGTGCTCGGCAGAAGCTGCATGAGCCCCATGGCCGACTTGCCGCTGACGAGCGTGGGCGAAAAATCGCTCTCGCTGTGGATGATGGCGTAGACCAGGGCCGTGTTGAGGTCATAGCGGCGCGAGAAGTTTTCCACCAGTTCCTGATAGCGGTGGGCCTTGGCCGCGGAATCCCCGGAGGCGTAGGCCCGCATGGCCGCTGTTTCCGGCGCGGGCGCGGCCGTGGGAGCGGCCCGCATGGCCCGGCTGCTCTGGCGCGGCGCAAGGGGCCTGTAGGCCGCCATGAGGCCGCCCGTATCCTGCCAGCGCACGGGCCGGCCGTCCATGTCCAGCGCGTCGCTGGCGCGGAAGGGCTCCACTGCGAGGAGCTGCGGGGCCGATGCGCCGTCCAGCGCCACCAGGGGGGCGAGGCCCGCCGTTGCGGGAGCGTCGGGAGCCGCGCCCTCGAAGCCGAAAAGCGGCGTCGCGGCCGCCATGCTCAGGCGGATGCCCTCGGGATGGAAGCTGATGAATTCGCCGTTGCGCCGCTCGGCGAGAAGGTCGCGCACGGCCTCGGCAGCCGCAAGGGTGGCCGCCCCGGGCTCCGCGGCGTCCTGCGCCGGACGGCGCACCGCCCAGACGTGGCTGCCGTCTCCGGCCTGCAGGATGGGCGCGGGCAGGTCGGATGCCTGCAGGCTCACCACCCGTGCGCTGGCCCGGCGACGCACCTCATAGCCCTCGCCCCGGGGCGCGAAGCCCGAGAGCAGCCCGAGGAGCAGGGCGCTCCCCGCGCCCGCGAGGCAGAGCGAACAGAGGACGAAGGTCTTGCGGCATGGCATGGCTCATTCCTTATCACAGGTTGCGCTGAACGTCACCGTCGTGGCGGGCCTCCGGCCCGGCGCTGGTGGTATGCGGCGGACGCAGCAAGATTCCTGCCATATTTAAAAAATCAATAAGATAAACGAGTTGCCAGTACCGATTTTTCCACGTCCGCGCCAGGTCAAAAAAAGGACGCCCGCGCGTGCCGGGCCAGGGCAAAAAAGCCGTGGCGTCCCGGGGCGGCCGCTGCTATGCTCGGGCCGGCATGCGTAAACGCTTCTTTCTCCCGCCCGCGCCCGCCGGCGCGGAGCGGCCCCTCCCCTTTGCGGCCGACGCGCCGTGGCTCGCGCCGCTCGCGGGCTACAGCGATTTGCCCTTCCGCCTGCTCTGCCGCCACTATGGCGCGGCCGTCTGCGTGACGGAAATGGTCAGCGCCAAGGGTCTTGTGTACAAAAGCCCGGGCACGGGCGAACTGCTTCAGAGTCTGCCGGAGGACCAGCCGCTGGTGGTGCAGTTGTTCGGGGCCGAGCCGGACGCGCTCGGGTCGGCCGTGCGCACCCTGCGCGGCGCGGGCTATGCCTGGTTTGACTGCAACATGGGCTGCTCCGTCGCCAAGGTCATGCGCCAGGGCGCGGGCGCGGCCCTTCTGGGGGATGCGGCGCGGGCGCTGGCCTGCGCCCGGGCCATGATTGGCGAGGCCCCGGGCCGCGTGGGCTTCAAGCTTCGGCTCGGCGTCGACCGGGAGCGGATGGTCCTGCCGGACCTCGCCCTGCGCCTCGAGGACGCGGGGGCCGCGTGGCTCACCCTGCATCCGCGCACGGCCCGGCAGGGCTTTGGCGGCAGCGCCCACTGGGAGGAGATTGCCCGCCTTGCCCCGCGCCTTTCCATTCCGCTGCTGGCGAGCGGCGACCTGCTCGGCGCGCGGGACGGCCTCCGCTGCCTCGCCGAAACCGGGGCCTCGGCCGTCATGTATGCGCGCGGCGCGCTGCATGACCCGGCCATCTTCGCGACGCATCGCGCCCTCTTGCGCGGCGAAAACCCGCCCGCGCCGGACGCGGCGGCGCTGCGCGCCATGATCCGCCTGCACGTGCGCCTCGCGCGCGAGCACGGGGGAAGCGCCGGGGCGCTCCTCAAGATGCGCTCCCTCGCGCCGCGCTATGTGCGCTTTTTGCCCGGGGTGCGGGTCTTGCGTCAACGCCTGTGCCGCTGTACTGATTGGCAGGATCTGGAAACGGCGCTCGACGAATTTCTCGACAGCGCCGGCCTTTCCTGAAGTTTTGCCCTTTCTCGGAGCCCCGCATGGACGTTCTTCGCGCAAAGACAGCAGGCTTCTGCATGGGCGTGAGCCTCGCCCTGCAAAACCTGGAAAACGCCCTCCTCCGGCAGGAGCAGGCCGGGGCTTCGCCCGCCCGGCCCGCGCGCATCTGCACCCTCGGGCCCATCATCCACAACCCCCAGGTGCTGGAGCACTACGCCGGTCGCGGCGTGGCCTGCGTGGCCGGCGCGGACGAGCTCGCGCCGGGGGACCATGTGCTCATCCGCGCCCACGGCCTCCCGAGGGAGGAGGAAGCGCGCGTGCGCGCGAGCGGAGCCACGGTGGAGGACGCCACCTGCCCGCGCGTCAAGGGCGCGCAGCTTTCAATCGCCCGCGCCACGCGGGACGGGGCCTCGCTCCTGCTTTTCGGCGAGGCCGAACACCCCGAGGTGCGCGGGCTTCTTTCCTACGCCGCGGGCGAGGCGCGGGTTTTCGGCAGCCTCGAGGAGCTCATGGAGCTTCCCCTTGAGCCCGCAAGGCCCCATGTGCTCGCCTCGCAGACCACGCAGGACCGCGACGCCTTTGCCGCCATCGAGGCCTGGCTTGGCGAGCGCCTTGGCGGCCTCACGGTGCTGAACACCATTTGCGGGGCCACGCGCGAGCGCCAGGAAGAGGCGCGCCGGATAGCGGGCATGGTGGACGTCATGGTGGTGGTGGGCGGCCGGGAGAGCGGCAATACCCGCCGCCTCGCCGCCCTGGCGGCCCAGGCCGGCGTTGAGACCTTCCATGTGGAGCGCCCCGGGGAACTGGACGCCAAAAGATTTGCGACAAAATCCCGCGCAGGTCTAACGGCCGGCGCATCCACGCCGAAAAGCCTTATTGACGCGGCCGAGGAATGGCTGGCGTCGCTCTAGCCTTTTAGCGGGCGGCCCGATACCGGGCACGGATACCGGGCACGGAGGCAGCATGGCCGAGATCACCAATATTCTGCTGGAATCCGGCACCAATGAGCTGGAAATGGTGGAATTTTACCTGGACGAGACGCTTGCGCCCGGGGACGCCCTGCTGGAGGGGCTCACGGCGCAGGTCGTGGGCGAGGACCAGGCAGCCCATTATCGCGGCTATTACGGCGTCAACGTGGCCAAGGTGCTGGAGATCATCCGCATGCCCAAGGTCACGGAGCTCCCCGAGGTGCAGCACGAGAGCGTGCTCGGCGCGTTCAACCTGCGCTCCCGCATCATCCCGCTGGTGGACCTCACCCTCTGGCTCGGCAAGACGCCGGCCGCGCGCACCGAGGAGCCCAAAACCATCGTCACCGAGTTCAACAACGTGACCACGGCCTTCATGGTCTCGGGCGTGAACCGCATCCACCGCATAAGCTGGGAGCAGGTGGACCAGCCCAATCCCTACATGGCCGCGGTGTCCAGCAATACCATCGTGGGCGTGGTCAAGCGGGCGGGGCGCATCA
>CAMWTD010000161.1 GCA_947177085.1 uncultured Desulfovibrio sp. | reverse complement strand
AAGGCTATCCCACCATGATGGTCTTCGGCATCGTGTTCGCCGCGCAGGTGGGCATGTCGCTCATCCCCTTCAAGCAGGTGCCGCTCACGGTGCTCGGCGCCTATGAGAACATGAGCGGCGTCTCCATCGACTACGCGAGCTACATGCTGGTGGCGCTCGCCATCTGCGCGCTGTGCTCCGGCGCCTTCATCCTGCTCGGCAAGTACCTCTTCCGGCCCGACATGAGCAAGCTGCTCAAGCTGGAGGCCGAAAAGCTGGATACGGAAGGCGCGCTCAAGCTCAACAGGGTGCAGAAGATCGTGCTCATCTTCCTCTTCCTGCTGGTGCTGCTCCTGCTCGCGCCCAACTTCCTGCCCAAGGGCTTCTTCGTGACCAAGTTCCTGCGCTCCATCGGCAATACGGGCATCGTCATCCTGCTCGTCACCGTCATGGCGGCCATCAGGGTGGACGGCAAGCCCCTGCTCAATTTCAAGACCATGGTGGATTCGGGCGTCACCTGGGGCATCATCCTCCTGCTCGCCATCGTGCAGCCGCTGGCCGCGGCCATGGCCCATACGGACAGCGGCATCACCGCCTTCCTCATGAACGCCATGGAGCCCATCTTCAGCGGCAGCACCCCGCTCACCTTCGCCATTATCATCGGCTTCGTGGCCACGGCATTGACGCAGGTGATGAACAACGGCGCGACCGGCATCGCGCTCATGCCCATCGTCCTGAGCTATTGCCAGGCTTCGGGCGCGGCGCCGGACCTCGCGCTGATGATGGTGGTCATGGGCTGCCACTTCGCCTTCCTCACGCCGGCGGCCAGCGCCAGCGCGGCCCTCTTGCACGGCAACGAGTGGGCCAACGCCAAGTCCATCTGGCGCACCGCGCCGGTGGTCATCCTGGTGTCGTGGCTGGCCACGGCCCTCGTGGTCGTCACACTGGGCGTGGCGGTCTTCTAGGCATCCACGGGACGCGCCCGGTCATCCCGGGCGGCGCGCTTCTCAGGCCGGGCCCTGCGCCCGGCCTTTTCTTTTGCGCCTTCCTGAACGGCCGAGATCTGGCGGGCATTGCGCCAGATGGTCTCGGCGTCCAGCGTTGGCAGCGAGAGGAAGAAGCCGTGGAGCGCCTCGATGAAGGCCTGCGCCTGGGGGCTGACGTGCTTATGGCGGCGCACGAGGATGCCGTAAAGCCGGTTGGGGAAGAGATGGTCCAGCGGGAGCGCGCCGATCTGCTCCCATTCCGCCCCGAAATTGGTGGCCTGGAGGCAGAGCTCGTCCATGATGGCCACGCCGAGGCGCTGCCACACATAGCGCATGATGAGGTGATAGTTGTTGACGCGGATGGCCGCGTTTTTCTGGATGAAGTCGCCCATGCCCGAATTGCGGCACCAGTAGCCGAGGTCGTCCGGGTCGGCATCGTTGGCGAAGGCCACGTAGGGCAGACGCCGCAAGTCCTCGATTTCCGGCACAGGCCGGATATTCCACGGGTTGTCGCGGTGCATGACGAGCATGGGCCGCGCCTTGAACACCACGTCGAGCCGGTCCTCCGCCGGTTTTTCGATGACTGGCAAAAGGCCGAAATCCACGCGGGATTCGGCGACCTTGCTACGCACGTCGGAAGAGAGCCCCCGCTCGAGCGAAAGCTGCACCCCGGGGTGGCGGCGCAAAAACTCCACCGTCGTGGGCACGGAAAGTGTGGCGATGGGCAGGGTCGTCGCCACGGTGACAGCGCCCTTGAGCTCGCCGCCCGCGCTGCCCACCGAAGCGCGCATGCTCTGGAGCGCCTCAAAGGTGGTGATGGCCCAGTCGAGGAGCTTGGCCCCCTCGGGCGTGATGCGCAGGGATTTCTTGTAGCGGTCAAAAAGGACGGTGTTGAGCGACTCCTCCAGCGAGCGCAGTTGATAACTTATGGTGGAGGGGTTTCGGTGCATGTGCTCGGCGGCGCGGCGCACGCTGCCCGTCTTGGCGACCCAGTAAAATCCGCGCAGCCACTGGAGAAAATCGCCATTGAGCTCGTCGATCACGGGACGCCCCCTGTTGGATTTTTTTCCACAATGCGTGATTTTTATTGATTTGACAATACAGCGGCGGCGTATGATTTTTCCTTCACAAAGTCTCAAAGTCCGGGCGGCCCCGCTGGGGGGCCTGCCCAAGCCCGGACGACGAAGTGTCCGCACACCTTCAGACCAGGATACCGGCATGAGAACGACCAGGCACAGTCTGGGCACGCTCGTGGAAACCGACGTGCTCGTCATCGGCTCCGGGGCATCCGGCTGTGGCGCCGCGCTGGGCGCGCGCGACCAGGGCCAGGATGTCGTCATCATCGACAAGGGCAAGCTCGAGAGTTCGGGCTGCATCGGCGGCGGCAATGACCACTACATGGCCGTTCTCAATGAGGAGGGCGAGCCCTTCGACACCGCTGACGACCTTGTGAAATTCTACGCCAAGCCCCTCAACGGCTGGACGCCCGCCATGCTCGTCAACGGCTGGTACAACCACATGCCGCACTTCCTCGATATTCTCGGGGCCGCGGGCGTGGACTTCGGCCGCAATCCGGACGGGACCTATGTGCGCACCCAGGGCTTTGGCCAGCCCGGGCGCTGGTGGGTCCACATTTCCAACGGCATGACCATCAAGCGCGTCATGGCGCGCCTCGTGCGCGAGAGCGGCGTCAACGTGCTCGACCGCATCATGGCCATGCGCATCCTCACCGACCACGGCAAGGCCTGCGGCTGCCTCGGCTGGAACGTGCGCACCGGCGAATATGTCATCATCCGCGCCAAGACCGTGGTTTCCACGCAGGGGCGCTCGGCCACGCGCGGTACGGACAATTCCACGCACAACGCCTACAACGTGTGGATGTATCCCTACAACACCAGCGCGGGCGTGGTGCTGGGCTACGAGGCCGGCGCGGCCGTGACAGAGCTCGACACCTACCAGCGCGCCACCCTCTTGCCCAAGGGCTACGGCTGCCCGGGCATGAACGGCATCAACAGCTCGGGCGCGCATGAGCTCAATGCGCTTGGCGAGCGCTTCATGTGCAAGTACGACCCCATGTGCGAGAACGGCGTGCGCAACAACCAGATCCAGGGCACCTTCCAGGAGCAGATGGAGGGCGCGGGGCCCCCGTTCTATATGGACATGCGCCATGTGGACCCGGCCGTGGTGCACGAGCTCCAGTACGTGCTCATGCCCGGCGACAAGGCCACCTTCGGCGACTGGGCCGACTGCACCGGCACGGACTTCCAGCACAAGCTGCTTGAGGTCGAGATCGGCGAGCTCATCTTCGGCGGCGCCATCGCGGTCAACGACCAGTTTGAGTCGAGCCTGCCCAACCTTTTCAACGGCAGCGTCTTCCTCTACTGCTCCGGGGCCATGTGCGGCGGCTACGAGGCCGGCCGACAGGCCGCCATGCGTGCGTCCGGCATGGGCCAGGCGGGGCAGGTGGACGAGGACATGGCCAAGACCGTCAAGGACCGCGTCTTCGCGCCCATGGCCGAGCCCGTGGGCGACCCCGTGAGCTACGAGGAGCTGGAGCAGGCCACCCGCAACGTCATGGACTATTACATGGGCTTCCGCCGCTCCATGGCGGGCATGGAACGCGCGCTGGAAAAGATCCGCTTCCTTACGGGCCAGGCCGACCGGCTCCATGCCGACAGCCTGCGCGAGCTCATGCGCTGCCACGAGAGCCGGGACATCCTTGCCGTGTGCGAGCTGGCCATCCAGGCCACCATGGAGCGCAAGGAGTCGGGCCGCTGCGTCTACCGCGTGCGCGAGTTCCCGGGGCTCAATCCCGAAATGGCAAAGCCGCTCCTCCTTATCAAGGAGGCCGACGGCCCCCGCTTCCAGTGGGGCAAGGCGCCGCTCTTGTAACCATCCCTGCCGCAAGGAGTTCATAGATGCCTCCCAAGTACAGCCGAGAATTGCGCGATCCCGTCGCCCAGGGGCCGCGCCTGAAGGAACAGTTCCGCACTTCGCCCTGTGAGGGCGCCTGCCCGGCCGGCAATTCCATCCAGAAGATGCAGGCGCTCGCCGAAAAGGGCGACTTCACCGAGGGCCTGCGCTATCTCCGGGCCAAGAATCCCTTCCCGGGCGTCACCGGCCGCGTCTGCCCGCACTTCTGCATGGGCGCGTGCAACCGCAACCATCTGGAGGGGGCCGTCAACACCCGCGCCCTCGAGCGCGCCTGCGCCGACATGGCGGAGCGCGGGGCCGTGCTCTTCCGCAACCGCCCGTCCACCGGCAAGAAAGTGGCCGTCATCGGCGGCGGCCCCGCAGGCCTCACCAGCGCCTACTTTCTCGCGCTGCTCGGCAATGCCGTGACCATCTACGAGGCCGAGCCAATGCTGGGCGGCGTGCCGCGCTACGGCGTGCCCAACTTCCGCCTGCCGCGCCATGTGGTGGACCGCGAGGTGGGCCTCGTGCTCGAGACAGGGGTGCGCGCCCACGTGAACACCCGCGTTGGCGTGGACATCGCCATGGACGAGATCCGCGACCGCTTCGACGCCATCATCATCGCCACGGGCGTGCCGGCCGAGAACAGCCTGCCCATCCCCGGCGCGGAAAAGGCCGTGCGGGCGGTGGAATTCCTGCGCGAGTCCGCCCTCGGGCGCAATACCGGCAAGATCGGCAAGAAGGTCGTCGTCATGGGCGGCGGCGGCGTGGGCTTTGACTGCGCCTTCACGGCCAGGCGTCTCGGCGCGGAGGAAGTGCACGTCATCTGCCTCGAAAAGGCCGGCGAGATGCGCGCCCCGGCCGAAGACCTGGAGCTCGCCGCCAAGGAAGGGATACAGATCCACAACTGCTGCACCATGTCCGGCATCCGCACGGAAAATGACAAGGTGAGCGGCGTGGACTTCTATGAAGTGAAGGAATTCCGCTTCGACGACGCCGGGCGTCCCGTGTTCGAGCCGCTTCCGGGCGGCAGCCACACCCTTGAGTGCGACACGGTCATCTTTGCCGTGGGCATGAAGACCGACCTCGGCTTCCTCGGCGAGAACGCGGGGGGCATCGACCTGACCCCGCGCCGCTGGATTGTGGTGGACAAGCAGCAGGCCACCTCGCGCCCGGGCGTCTGGGCGGCGGGCGACGTTGCCGCCGGGCCGGCCTCCATCGCCGGGGCCGTGGGCGCCGGGCGCAGGGCGGCCTTTGCCGTCCACGCCGCCCTCACCGGGGAGGACGCGCGCGTCTGGAGCATCAATGAGGAAAATACGCTGGAGCCCCGCGACGCCATGGCAGGCACGGCGGACCCCGAGGTGGTTCCCTTTGCGGAA
>CAMWTD010000160.1 GCA_947177085.1 uncultured Desulfovibrio sp. | reverse complement strand
CGGCTGGAGGACTTCCGGCGCCCGCACGCGGGGGCGCGCCCTTCCGCCCGGCGCGCCGCCGCGTGGGGGCGCCGGCAGTCCTCCCGCCGGGGCGCCTCGCCGTTTTCCGGCGCTGCGGCTTCGGGCGCGGGGGGAGCGTCCGCGTGCGTCGCCGCGTCCGGCTCCTCAGGCATGAAGCCCGGCAGGGGGATGTCCCCCGTGGCCGGAACCGGCCCGGTCGCCACTTCCGTCTCGCTCATCATCGTCCTCCCGTGTCAGTAAAAGGTTGGCAAAATACGCGGGGTCGGCCGCCTCCAGAAGGCGCAGGACCTCCATCCCCACCTGCCTGGCCCCCTCGGCGAAGATCAGGCGCTCGGCGAGCGGGCTCGCCGCCGCGCCGGGCAGCTCCGCCTCAAAGCAGCGGCAGAGCGCGAGCAGCCAGCGCAGGAAGGCCCGGCCCTCGCTCGTTGCCATGAGGCCGTTTACGGCGGTAGCGAGCCGCGCCCTGAGTCCCCCGGGGGCAGGGCTCGTCCCGGCCTCCCCTGCTCGCCAGATGTCGCTCATGGCCGCGCCCCGTCACTGCCCGCGCCCAAAAGGCGCAGCACGGCGTCGAGCGCGTTCCCCCGCGTGCCGTCGGCAAGGGTCAGCGGGCTTTTGGCCAGCCGCTCCACCATGCCCGCGGCCTCGCCGGCCAGCCGGAGCGCCTCGCCCTGGCCCGCGCTTTTGGCGCGCTCCCGGCGCAGGGCCTCGCGCTCCTCCTGCGGCCGCGTGAGGCTCACCGGAAGGCCCAGGCTGTCGGCATAGGAATCCAGCAAACGGTCCACGTTGAGGCAATCCAGCGCCTCGGGCCACGCCGCCGCCGCGCGGCGGGCCATGTCGAGATAGCGGTCCGCCGCGCCCATGCCCACGAGCTTCTGCGCCTGCGCGAGCAGGGAGACGAATTCCACCCTGAGCCTGCGCCCGGCGAGCTCCGGCGGCGTGGGGGGCAGCATGTCGAGCTCGCGCATGAGCTCAAAGGTGCGGTCGATGAGCGGCAGGAAGAGCTCGTCGTGCAGGCGCTCCAGCACCGGGCCGATGAGGACGAGCTTTTCCTCCTCACGGGCCGCGATCTCGCTGGCCGTGACCTGGCTCCTCCCTTCCAGCACCAGCTTGAAGAGGTCGTTGTAGAGCCCCTGGCGGATCTGGTTCTGCACCGCTTCCATGGCCTTGCGCGCCGTGGCGACGTCCGGCCGCACCTGGAAGAGCGGCGTGGCCGCCTGCGGGCTCTGGCCGGGCGCGCTGTCCACATAGTTGATGGCCCCGGGCGTGAGGTCGAGCCCCACGGAGCGCAGGCCCGCCGCCACGCTCATGGGCGGGTCAACCGCCTTGTGGAGGGCCTTGAGCGTGGTGATGCCCATCTGTTGCAGCATCCGGCAGTCGGGCAGGGCGTCCATGGCCGGTGAGCGGCCATAGACGTCCCCTCCGGCCGCTTCCCAGCGCGGCCCGAAGCCCGGAAAGCCCCGGAAGCCGGAGACGCGCAGGGGATGCGCGCCCTCGCGCCCCTCCAGCCAGTGCAGGGAGGCGAAGGCCATCGACGCCGCATCCACGCGGCCCGGCCGGCGCTCCGCCCGGGGAAAGACCGCCTGGGCCACGGCGAAGCGCGCGTCCGGGTTGCGGTCAAGCGTGGCGCGCAGCTCCTCCGGCAGGGCCCCGGGCCCGAAGGCCGCGGCCATCTGGCGCAGGCTCATGAAGACGCGGCGAAAGACCGTGTCCACCCGGCGGCGCTCGTTCACGTCCAGCGCGTATTCCCCGGCGCAGAGCGGCACGAAGCTGAAGCCCCGGCGCGGGTCCGCGAGCTCGAAGGCGAAGGCCGTGCCGAAGGTGCCGAGCTCCGCATAGAGGGTGTGCATGACGTTGTAGAAGTTGGAGCGGTGAAAGACCACGCGCATCCGGGCCGCGCATTCGTCGAGCCACTCCTGCCCCTGCCGGCTCCTGGCGAGCTCCGCGTCGTCGAGCGAGAGGCGGAACCAGGGCCTCGCCGGGCTGGTGAGGCCCCCCTGAAGGCCCGCCGCCAGCACCCGCATGGCGAGGATGCCCGTGGCGTCCACGAGGCGGCTGTTGAGCATGGGGCCGCGCTCCGCGCCCGAGCCATCCCGATCCGTTTCCAGCCGGAAGCGCGTGGGCAGGAAGTGCTCGGCGAGACTCTTCCACGCCCCCTCCCAGGGGGCGCGGCGGCGCAAAAGCTCGCGGTGGCGGCGGGAGAGCCGCGCCACTTCGGCCCGCAGGCGCTCGCCGCCATCGCCGTCGTCCCGCGTTTCCACGCCAGGCTGTGCGCGCATGACGCCCCCTTTCACTGGCCGAGCAGGGTCTTGGTTTCCCCGCCGCGTGCGCGGGCCAGGGGGCTCGTGTAGACGGAGCCGCCGATGCCCGCGGCCTTGGCCGCCTTGTCGCGCTGGTCCTGCCGCGCGGCCGTGGCCGCCTCGGTGACGGGCTTGGCCACTTCCTGCTTGGGCGCGGGCGTCACTGCCGGCACACTCGGCGTGCCGCCGCCCATGCCTCCGCCAAATCCCATAGCTTCCTCCCTTGCTTTGCTGTTTCCCACATCCGCCGCCCACTCCGCGCGGGAGAGGGTCACCAGTACGCCATCCACATGCCGGCCCTTGCGGGCGTAAAAACAGGCCCCGGCAAGACGCCCGAGCACCCGGAAGCCGCAGGCCCCGGCAAGACGCCAGGCGTGGCGGTTGGGCGCGGGGCAGATCCCCGCGATGCCGGCGCAGCCCGTCTCCCGGAAGACCCAGGCGAAGCCGCCGCGCGCCATGTCCGGCGCGAGCGCGACGCTTTCCCGGAATGCGGTGAAGTCGAATTCCAGCAAATTGCCGCGCCAGGGCGTGAACAGGCCGCAGGCGAGCAGCCGTCCGGATCCATCCTCGCAGCGGAGCAGCAGTCCCCGCGCCGTCACCCGCCGCCAGTCCTCAAGGCCCGGCGCGGCAAAGGCGTACATGGCGCAGGCGAGCAGGCCCTCACGCTTCATGCGCAGAAAAGGTTCGTCGCGCTCGGCCTCGGTGAGGGCGGGTCGATAGACGAAGTTCATGCGCGGCCTCCCGTCCGGTCCCCGAACATGTCATAGCCCGTGCGCGCCCGTCCGGGCGCGGGCGCGCCATCCGCAAAATCCGCCCTGAAGCCCGTGGCCGCGTACCGCAGGGCGTCCGCCGCGTGGCTCGTCCAGTCATGGAGCGGCCCCTGCGCCTCGCCATGGCGACGCCATTGCCGCCGGTAGGCCCTGAGCGCCCGGACGCCCTGCGCGCAGTGCTCCGCATCGAACCAGAGGCGCGGGATGCGCCTGCGTGTGGCGTCGATGCCGTCCGCGAGCGAAAGCCCCGGGGCCACGCTGAAGCGGATGCCGAGCGCGGCCGCGCTTTCAAGGCGGCTCTGGCCCGTGCCGAGCTCGCGCACCCGGATGTCGCGCGGAGCGATGTGCCGCCCATACACGAAGCCGCGCCCGGAAATCCCCGCGAGGTCCGCCGGGGCCGGAGAACCCGCCGGCTGGGCCTTGAGGCGGAGCACCCGCGCATAGTGCGCGAGGCCCTCGCCGGCCGCCTCGTAATAGTCGAGCATCCGCCACGCGCCCGAGGGCTCGGCCTGGAAGAACCAGATGGCCGTGGCGTCGTCCATGCCCAAATCCCACGCAGTATGCACGGGCAGCGCCGGGTCGGGCGCAAGGCGCGTGATGCGGCCCCCGTTTTCCGCCTCGTCCAGCAGGGCCGCGTAATAGGCCCCGCGCAGGGCCGCGGCGAAGGAGCACTCGAATTCCTGCCGGTATTCGCTCTCGTCCATAGCTCGGCGCGCGGCCGCAAGCTCCGCCTCGGGCAAATAGCCCGTGGCCGAGGCCGGAAAGCGGAAGCGCGACCACAGGCCCGTGCCGTCGCGGCCCGCTTCCTGCCACGCGTCATGGAGCAAATTGTCCGTACCGCGCGGCGTGCCGCAAAAGAGCGCCCGGCCGCCGCGGTCGGCGAGCATGGGCCGGAAAACCTGGCTCCAGACCTGGCGCTCCATGTCCGCGGGCTCGTCGAGCACGAGGTCGTCGAGATAGAGCCCGCGCAGGGCCTGGGCGTTTTCCGTGCCCACCAGGCGGATGCGCGCGCCATTGGGCAGGAGGCAGCTAAGCTCGCTCTCAAGGAAGCGCGTGCCCGGAACGGCCCCGGCGAAACGGCGCAGGTAGTCCCAGGCCACGGCCTTGGCCTGCCCGAGATAGGGCGCCGCGTAGGCCGCCCGCCAGTCCGCGCCGCCGCGCCTGAGCGCCTCGCGGATGAGGTCGTTGATGGCGGCCACGGTCTTGCCGAAGCGGCGGTGGCAGAGGAGCACGCAAAAGCGCGTGCGCTCCTCATGGAAGCGGCGCTGGAGCGGCCGCGGCGCATAGGGAATGACGCAGGGCATGGGTCCTCCTCACTGGATTGGCGCTTGCGCCGCGTCCGCCCAGACCACCACGAGGCGCGGGGCCTCGGCCCGCCCGTTGCCGCCGTCCGCCCCGGCGAGCGCGTGCAAAAGCGCGTGGACCTCCTTGATCTCGCGCACCACGTCCATGCCCTTGTCGGCCACGGGAGCGGCGTCGAGCGTGTCGGCGAGGAGATCGAGACGCCGCTCCAGCCGGGCGAGCAACTGGCGCTCCCGGGTCTTCCTCGTCACGCGGGGGGCCATCAGCGGGCCCGCCCTTCGGCCGGGATAAGCCCGAGCCTGTCCTCCTGGCGCTCAAGGCCGTGCTCGAGCCTGGCGAGCAGGCGGTCCAGCCCGGAAATGCGCGCGTTGAGCGCCTGGATTTCGCCGCGCAGGGCCGCGAGCTCGCCGTGGAGGGCCGCCATGTCCGCCGCGGCTGGGAGTTCGCGCACGCGCTCTTCCAGGGCGGAGAGCCGTCCCGCGAGCGCGGCCTCGCCGCGCGCCTCGCGCTGGAGATGCAGGAGCCACTCGTCGGAGCGCACAAAGGCCCGCCTGAGGCTCCAGAGGGCCAGCGCAAAGAGCCCCTGCACGGCGAGGATGAGGAGCGACGCGCCCCCGCCCCCGAAAAGCCCCTGCCATGCCTGTCCGGTCATCATGCCTTTCCTCCTTCAGAACCCGAGCCCGAGCATCCCGAGAAGCACCGCGAGGATCTGGTCCAATGCCGAGGGCGGCAGGCGCGTTTCCACGCCGGGCAGGAACAGCGGGATAACGATGAGCCGCCCCACCACCTCCCACGCGAAGAGCAGGGCCAGCACCCAGCCGAGGAAGGAGCGCCAGAGGCGCAAACGGCTTTGCGGCGCGCCCTCGACCTCGATGCCGTTGATGCGGGCCTGCGCCTCGTTCTGGCTGGCCCGGCCGGTGAGCACGCG
>CAMWTD010000159.1 GCA_947177085.1 uncultured Desulfovibrio sp. | reverse complement strand
GTGCGGCTGACATTGAACATTTTGGCGACCTTCTGGATGGAGCCGTGCACCTCCACGGCCTTGGTGAGGAAATCGCGCTCCATGTCGGCCATGATGTCCTTGAGCGGGCGCTCGGTGGTGAAGATGTCCGGATAGACGGACGAGATGTTCTCCTTGGCGGCGAGGTGGAAGGGCAGGTCAGCCGGCGCGATGAGCGGGCCCGGCAGAGTGATGGCGAGGGTGTGCACCATGTTTTGCAGTTCGCGCACATTGCCTGGCCACGGATGGGTGCGCAACAGGTCCAGCGTGATGTCCATGAAGGCCAGCACCTTGTGGTACTTGCTGCAATACATGCGCAGGAAGTGCTGGGCCAGCGGCGCGATGTCGTCGGGCCGCTCGCGCAAGGGCGGGATGCGCACCGAGGCGACGTTGAGGCGGTAATAGAGATCGCGCCTGAAGGTGCCCTCCTCCACGCATTGGGCGAGGTCGCGGTTGGTTGCGGCGATGACGCGGGCGTCGATCCTGCGCGGAATGGTGGACCCGATGCGGACGATTTCGCCGTCCTGCAGCACGCGCAACAGCCTCGTCTGCATGGTGAGCGGCAGCTCGCCGATTTCGTCGAGGAAGATGGTTCCGCCGTCGGCGATCTCGAAATAGCCGGCCTTGCCCTTGCTGGAGGCCCCGGTGAAGGCCCCGGGCTGGTAGCCGAACAGCTCGGACTCGGTGAGGGATTCCGAGATGCCGCCGCAATCCACCTTGAGGAAGATCTTGTCTTTGCGGTTGCTCAGGTTGTGCAGCATCCGGCCCATGACGTCCTTGCCCACCCCGGTCTCGCCCAGCACCAGCACCGTGGCGTCCGTGGCGGCGAAGCAGCGCGCCTTGGAAATGGTCTCGAGCATTTCCGCGCTCTGGAACACCGGCTCGCTTGCGTTGCCCCCCTGGCTCATGTGGACGAGCTGGTCCTTCATGTGGTCGATGAGCTGGTGCTGCTCGGCCACGCGCTCCTGCAGGTTGGAAAGCAGGGTGATGTCGCGCGCGAAGGTCACGACAAGGCACACCTCGCCGTTGGCGTCAAACACCGGAAAGCCCGACAGCACGAGGCGCATCCCGTTTTTCAGGGTCTGCACATGGGTGGCCGGCTTGCCGGTTTTCACGATTTCCGGGTTGAGCACATGGTCGAAGATGCCCTCCTTGACGAGGAGGCGCACATTCTTGCCTTCCACATGCTCGAGGCGGATGCCCGTCACCTCTTCATAGGTGCGGTTGATGTAGAGGGTCTGGCCGCTGGCGTCGGAAATGAAGACGCCGTCGGGCAGCGCGTCCAGGATCTGGCGCGCATAATGGCTGATGAGCGAGGGCGTGTTTCTGGCCACAAGCCGTCCCTCCCGAAGGCAGCGGCGTCCCGGGCGGGGGATCAGTGCGGCATCTGCAGGCGCTCGCCGATGATGGACGCGGCGGTCTTTTGCAGGACAGGCATGACGCTCTTGTCCAGCGTCACCTCGCCCATGGGGGGCTCGCGGTGCAGGAACTGGTATTTCTGCGTCCCCAGGCGGTGATAGGGCAGAAGCTCATACCTGACGCGCTCAAAGGGCCGGATGAATTCGGCGATTTGCGCGATGACCTCCGGGTCGTCGTTGAAGCCCGGGATCACCGGGGTGCGCGCCAGGATGGGGAGATCCGGAAATTCCTCCGCCAGGATGCGGAAATTGGCGAGGATGCGGTCATTGTGCGCGCCGGTGTGCGCCTTGTGCACCTCGCGGTCGAGATGCTTGAGGTCGAAAAGGGCGAAATTGAGGTAGGGCGCGGCCTCGCGGATATTTTCCTCCGGAACCATGCCGCAGGTCTCCACCGCTGTTTTCATGCGCCGCTTGCGGCCGTTCTTGAGCAGGGCGACGGCGAAATCCTTCTGCAGGAGCGGCTCGCCGCCGGAGAGCGTCATGCCGCCGCCCGAGCGGGCATAGAAGGCCATGTCCTGCTCCACGCGGTCGAGCACGTCGCGCACCGTGCGCTTCTGCCCATAGACGATAAGGCCCTGCGAGGGGCAGGCCCGGGCGCAGGGCATGTCGCAATCGCCGCAGAGGGAGCGGTCGAGTTTCGGCTTGTCGTCGTCGCCGGGCGTGAGCGCGCCATGCGGACAGGCCTCGATGCAATGGCCGCACTTGGAAAGCCCGATGCAGCGCCCGGCGTTCCAGGCGAGCTCGGGGTGGTGGCGCTGGGATTCGGGATTGCTGCACCAGCGGCAGCGCAGGGCGCAGCCCTTCAAAAAGACCAAGGTGCGGATGCCGGGACCATCGTGGACGGAATACTTCTGGATATTGAAGACCATGCCCTCGCGGGCCAGTTCGTCGTCGGTGGTGGTGTCGTCGTACATGCCTTTTCCCGGGGCTTTGTTATGGGCTTGACTCGATGCCGCGTCCGTGCCGCAGCCTACCCTGCCGGGGGTCAAATGCCAAGACGGCAGGCGTCGCATATGAAAAAAGTGCCTGCCGGCACAGGGCCGGCAGGCACGCAGCACGCTATCCCAGGTTAGCAGGTCTCATGCTCGGTGCGGGCGATGAGGTCGTTCTGCAAATCCGGGGAGAGATCCACAAAGTAGGCGCTGTAGCCCGCGATGCGGACGATGAGGTTGCGGTACTTGTCCGGGTCGCGCTGGGCGGCCAGGAGGGTCTCCTTGTTCAGCACGTTGAACTGCACATGCCAGAGCTTCAGGTCGCAGAAGGTGCGGATGAAGGAGACGAGCTTCTCCGTGCCCTGCTCGCCCTCAAGGCACTTGGGCGTGAACTTGATGTTCAGCATGCGCGCCGCGCGGTCGCGCATACCCATGTTCTTGGTGTTGTAGTTGGAGAGCAGGATGGCCGTGGGGCCGTTGACGTCCGCGCCGTGCGAGGCGGAGGAGCCGTCGGACAGCGGGAAGCCCTCGGTGCGGCCGTTGGGCGTGGCGGAAACCACCTTGCCGAAGGGCACATGCGAGGTGAAGGGCACATAACGCAGGTCGTTGTGCATCCCGAGGTCGCGCATGGCGTACTTGTTGCCGTATTCCACGGAGAGGCGGTCGATGTCGCGGCCGATGGCGTCGGCATACTCGTCGTTGTTGCCGTAGCAGGGGGCGGAGCGCAAGAGCGCCTGCACGTCCTCATAGCCCTCGAAGTTGGCGTCGATGGCCTTGATGAGCTGGTCCATGGTGAGCTTCTTCTCTTCAAAGACTAGCTTCTTCACCGCGGCCAGCGAGTCGATGACCGTGCCGAGGCCCATGTACTCGAAGTAGCCCAGTTCCACGCCTTCGGGGATGTGCTCCTGGTGCAGGTCGATGCAGTGCTTCATGCAGAGGTCGTGCATGGCGGAGCCCATGGGCTGGGCGAAGTGCTTGGCGCGCAGCTTGTTGATGATGTACTGCTGCGTGAAGGCCGTCTTGAGGAAGAGCAGGTGCTGCTGCTTGTAAGCGTTCCAGAACTCCTCCCAAGTCTTGAACTCGCGCGGGTCGCCGGTTTCCACGCCCAGGAGCTCGTCGCCGTATTTCTTCATGCGGCCGTTGCGCAGCACCATTTCCACGGCGGCGGCGAAGTTGATGTACGCGCCGCCGGAGGTGTAGGTGTCGCGGTTGGGCATACGCGCCTCGGTGCAGCCGGAGACGGCGTAGTCCAGCGCCTCCTCGAAGGTCGCGCCCTTGGAGACATAGAGCGGCACCACTTCCTCGTCATTGATGAGCTTGGGAAAGCCCGTGCCGTCCTTGATGGTTTCGGCCACGTCCCACAGGTAGCGCTCGGGCGCGCGGGAGTGGATGCGGGCCGCGAGGTCGGGATAGTGCAGCGGGAACTCGCGCTTGGACTTGAGGATGAGGTAGGTGAGCTCGTTGCTGGCGTCGCGGCCGTCCGGGGTCTGGCCGCCGACGGTCACGGCCTCCCAGTGGGCGTAGCCTTCGTTGAAGGCCCCGCCGGTGGGGGAGATGTACATGTCGATGAACTCGGCCATGCCGACCCACATGCACTCCATGAGCTCGGTGGCCTCGTGGTCGGTGAGCTTGCCGGCTTCCTTGTCCTTTTTGTAGTAAGGATAGAAGTACTGGTCCATGCGGCCGTTGGAGATGGTCGTGCCGGTCTTCTGCTCCAGGCGGGAGAACATCTGGGTGAACCACTGGCTCTGGCAGGCCTCCCAGAAGTCGCGCGCGGGCTCGCCGGGCACATGCTCGGCGTTTTCGGCCATGCGCAAAAGTTCCTTCTTGCGCTGCGGGTCCTTCTCCTCGGCGGCCATCTTGCGGGCAAGCTCGGCGTGGCGCTTGGCCCAGTGCACGATAGCGTCGCAGACGATGATCACGGCTTCGAGGAAGGGGCGCTTCTCGCGGTCGTCCTTGGCGCTCAGCGGATCGAGGGCGGCGAGCTTTTCCTGGGCTTCCTTCTTGATGCCGTTGAAGCCGCGCTTGAGGATCTTCTCGTAGTCGTGCACCCACTGGATGGAGGAGCGGAAGGACGAGGTCTCGTTGACGATGAAGCGGGAGATGAGGCCCTCGGGATCGTCATAGGTGAGCTTGTGCACCTCGGGCGGCAGGGCGGCGTTGAGGGCCTCGTGGTAGGTCTTGCCCTTCCAGTAGGGGGCGATCTCCTCGATGACCTTCTTGGCGTCCTCGGGGTCGATGGTGGCCGGGGAGGTGGCGCGGGTGGGCAGGTCGCGCACCGCGATGTCGAGGAAGTCGCCGTCGAGCTCGGGATAGAGGATGCCGTAGCGGCCGTCGCAGCCCGCGCGGCCCAGCAGGAGCTGGTCGTCCTGCACATAGACCGTGATGTTCTCGGCGATGTGCTTGAGCGCCTTGGCCCAGCGCAGCACGAGCGGCTGGCCCTCGGTCTCCTTCATGGACTGGGTGAAATAGTAGGCGCGCTCAATGTCGATGCGCGGCTTCTGGCCGGAGAAGCGGTCCAGCATACGGAACACGCGGGCGTGGTCCTTGCGGAAGATGTTTTCCTTGCCGGCTATCTCGCGGTCCAGACGCTGTTCCTGGGGGGACTGGCATGAGCAGGTGGTAACGTCCATTCTCTTCACTCCCTTGTTTGTGCGCAAGGCGCACCCTTTTGCATTGCGTGACCCGGTATCTGCATTGCGTGTGCCAAAAAATATCTTGCCGGAATCACTGGATTAAAATTTTCCCCTCATTTTTTTCCGGCGCGCCCCGGGGCCTCGCCCCTGAATCTGGTGCAATTTTGCAACATATTTCAGAGAAAGCAGCGACTTTGTGAAAGAATGGAACATGCGCGGCTGGCGGCGCTTCTGAGCGAATACTGTTGCAGTTTTGCAACATTGACAGAAGGAAAATCGCGCATATTTCAAAAACCGTTGCAAAATTGCACCAGATTCGGCGGCAAC
>CAMWTD010000158.1 GCA_947177085.1 uncultured Desulfovibrio sp. | reverse complement strand
GCGCTGCCTCGGCCGCGGGGAGCGCCGCGCCCCTTAGCCCCGCAATCCGCCGCGCGGGGCCCCACGGATTGGGGCTTTTGCTTTGTCGCGTTTTGCGGTAAGCTGCCGCCACTTCATTCACTGTCGCTTCCGGGGGGAGCCGCATGAACAGAGTTTTCGGCCTTGTGGGCGCGCTGGCGCTCGCGCTTCTGCCTGTGCTTTCCGCGCACAGCGCCGCCTGCGGCGAGATCAAGATCGGCCTCATGTGCCCGCTCACGGGCAAGTGGGCCTCCGAAGGGCAGGACATGAAGAACATCGTGAGCCTGCTCGTGGACGAGACCAACGCCAAAGGCGGCATCAACGGCGACACCGTGCGCCTCGTGGTGGAGGACGACGCCGGCGACCCGCGCACGGCCGCCCTTGCCGCGCAGAAGCTGGCCTCGGCCGGCGTGGCCGCGGTCATCGGGACCTACGGCTCGGCGGTGACGGAAGCCACCCAGAACATCGTGGACGAGGCCGGCCTCGTGCAGATCGGCACGGGCTCCACCAGCGTGCGCCTCACGGAAAAGGGCCTCGAGCGCTTCTTCCGCACGAGCCCGCGCGACGACGCGCAAGGCAAGTCCGCCGCTGCCGCCATAGAAAAGGGCGGCTACAAGGCCGTGGCCCTTTTGCACGACAATTCCTCCTACGCCAAGGGCCTCGCCGAGGAGAGCCGCGCCGCGCTGGAAAAGGCGGGCGTGAAGGTCATCTTCTTCGACGCCCTCACCCCGGGCGAGCGCGACTACACCGCCATCCTCACCAAGCTCAAGGCCGCGAACCCGGATCTTGTGTTCTTCACCGGCTACTATCCCGAGACCGGGATGCTGCTCAGGCAGAAAAAGGAAATGTCGTGGGACGTGCCCATGATGGGCGGCGACGCGGCCAACCACCAGGACCTCGTCAAGATCGCCGGGCCCGAGGCCGCGGCCGGCTATTTCTTCATCAGCCCGCCGCTCCCGCAGGACATGGACACGAAGGAAGCCAGGGATTTTCTCGCCGCCTACAAGGCGAAGTATGACAGCGTGCCCGTCTCCGTGTGGGCGGTGCTCGCGGGCGACGCCTACAAGGCCATCGAGGGCGCGCTTGCCGCGGGCAAGGCAGACCCGGAGGCCATGGCCGCGTGGCTGAAGGAGCTCAAGGACATGCCCGGCCTTTCCGGCAGCCTCGGCTTTGACGCCAAGGGCGACCGCGTGGGCGAATTTTACCGCACCTATATCGTCAACAACGCAGGCGCTTTCGAGCTGCAACCCCGCTAGGGACGCCGACGCCGGGCGGCGCGCACGGCCCCGGCGACGGGGGATCCCCCGGCAACGCGTGAATCTGTTTCATGCCCGGTCCGTCGCGATGCGGCGCACCGGGCACAGCTACGGGATTTCGGCGCGCAGGCATGGAACAGTTTTTCCAGCAGCTTCTCAACGGTCTCGCCGTGGGCGGCATCTACGCCCTGGTGGCCTTGGGCTACACCATGGTCTATGGCGTGCTCAAGCTCATCAATTTCGCCCACGGAGACCTGTTCACCATCGGGGCCTATCTCGGCCTCACCCTGCTCGTCAGCGGCAGGCTCGCGGGCGTGCTGCCCCCGGCCGTGGCCGTGCTGGCGGTCTTTGTCATGGTGGGGCTGCTCGTGGCGCTTATCGGGGTGCTGCTGGAACGCGCGGCCTACCGCCCCCTGCGCGGGGCCAACCGCCTTTCGGCCGTGGTGTCGGCGCTCGGCGCGTCCATCTTTTTTGAAAACGCCATCATGCTTATCTACGGTGCGCGCGTCTACGTCTATCCCGACTTCCTGCGCCCCGACTTCACGGTGAACCTCTTCGGCGTGAGCGTGCCCGGCGTGCGCCTGCTCATTCTCGGGGCCAGCGTGGCGCTCATGCTGGCGCTGTCGGCCTTCATCCAGCGCACGCGCATGGGCGCGGCCATCCGCGCCACGGCCATCGACCCCGGGGCGGCCCGCCTCATGGGCATCAACGTGGACCGGGTCATCGCGCTCGTCTTTCTTATCGGCCCGGGGCTCGGCGGCATGGCCGGGCTCATGGTGGGCATCTACTACGGCCAGATCGACTTCACCATGGGCTGGTCCTACGGGCTCAAGGCCTTCACCGCCGCCATCCTCGGGGGCATCGGCAATATCCCCGGGGCCATGCTCGGCGGGCTTCTGCTCGGCGTCACCGAAGCGCTGGCCGCCGGCTATGTGGCCATGGCCTGGAAAGACGCCGTGGCCTTCCTCGTGCTTATCCTCATCCTCATCATCCGCCCCACGGGCATCCTGGGCGAGCGCACGGCGGACAAGCTATGAGCCGCACGCCGCTCTATGCGGGGCTGGCCGTGGTCATCGCGGGCCTGCCCCTCGTGTGCAACGCCTACTGGACCGATGTGTGCGTGATGATCGGGCTCTATGCCCTGCTCTCGCTCTCGCTCAACGTGATGCTCGGGCAGGCCGGCATCTTCAACATGGGCCACGCGGCCTTTTTCGCCGTGGGGGCCTACGCCACGGCCATCCTCAACACGCTCTGCCACTGGCCCATCTTCCTCACCATGCTGCCCGCTGGCGCGGCCGCCGGCATCTTCGCCATGGCCGTGGCCAGGCCCATCATCCACTTGCGGGGCGACTACCTGCTCATTGTCACCATCGGCATCGTCGAGATCGTGCGCATCGCGCTCATCAACGACGTTTTCGGGCTCACCGGCGGGGCCAACGGCATTTTCGGCATCTCGCGGCCCGTGTTCTTCGGCTTCCGCATCGTCAAGGGCATCCAGTTCTACTATCTCGTCTGGGGCATGGTGGGCGTGAGCATGCTGCTCTTTTACGGGCTGTGGCGCTCGCGCTTCGGGCGCGCGCTCAACTATATCAAGGAGGACGACGTCGCCGCCGAGGGCTGCGGCGTCAACGTGACCGGCTACAAGCTCGCCGCCTTCACCCTGGGCGCGGCCTGGGCCGGCATGGCAGGCACGGTCTATGCCGCCAAGATGCTGACCATCGCGCCGGAGTCCTTCAACTTCATGGAGTCGGTGATCCTCTTCGCCGTGGTCATCCTCTCCGGGGGCAGCCAGGTGGGCGTGCTCTTGAGCGTGTTCCTGTTCATCGGCCTGCCCGAGCTGTTGCGCGAGTTTTCCGACGCGCGGATGCTCATCTTCGGCCTGGCCATGATGGTGATGATGATCTGGCGGCCGCAGGGCCTGTTCCCGCCGCTTGCGCGCCGCTACGCCATGCCGCCGCCAGAGGAGGGGGCGCGGCCATGAGCCTGCTCGAGCTCACGGACGTGACCAAGGTCTTCGGGGGCCTCGTGGCCGTCAACGACCTCTCCTTCAGCGTGGACGAGGGCAGCGTGGTGGGCCTTATCGGGCCCAACGGCGCGGGCAAGACCACGGTGTTCAACTGCATCACCGGCAACTACGCGCCGGAGCGCGGCGGCATCCGCTTCGCCGGGCGCGACATCACTGGGCTCGCCCCGCACCGCATCGTGGAGCTCGGCATCGCCCGCACCTTCCAGAGCATCCGGCTGTTCGGGCGGCTGCCTGTGGTGGAGAACGTGCTCGCCGGGCGGCACTGTCGCATGAAGGCCGGGCTTTTCGCCTGTATGCTGCACACGCCGGGCCAGCGGCGCGAGGAGCGCGAGGCCGTGGCGCGCTCGCTGGAGGAGCTCGCCTTCGTGGGCCTCACCGGGCAGGCCGAGGCCATGGCCCAAGCCCTTTCCTACGGCAACCAGCGCCTTTTGGAAATCGCGCGGGCGCTGGCCTCCGACCCGCGGCTGCTCATCCTCGACGAGCCCGCGGGCGGCATGAACGACCAGGAAACCGCGGCCCTCGTGGAGCTGATTCGCGCCATCCGGGCGCGCGGCATCACCATCTTGCTTATCGAGCACGATATGCGCCTTGTCATGCAGGTCTGCGAAAAGCTCGTGGTGCTGGAACACGGCACGCTCATCGCCGAGGGCGAGCCCGCGGCCTTGCGCGAAAACCCGGCGGTCATCGAAGCCTATCTCGGCGCCGATGACGACAGGTGGTAAGATGGCCCTGCTGACGCTTTCGGACATCCGGGTGCGCTACGGCAGCGTGGAGGCCCTGCACGGCATCGACCTCACCGTGGACGAGGGCGAGATCGTCACCATCCTCGGGGCCAACGGCGCGGGCAAGAGCACCACCCTGCTCAGCATCAGCGGCCTCGTGCGCCCGAGCTCCGGGGAGATCCTCTTTGACGGCAAGCCGCTTTTACGCCTGCCGAGCCACGAGGTGGTGGGCCTCGGCATCGCCCAGTCGCCGGAAGGCCGCCGCGTGTTCGGGGCCATGAGCGTGCTCGAGAACCTGCGCCTCGGGGCCTTCAGCATCCGGGACAAGGCGCGCAGCGAGCGCACGCTTGAGTGGATCTTCGACCTCTTCCCCCGCCTTATGGAGCGCAAGGGCCAGCTCGCGGGCACGCTCTCGGGCGGGGAGCAGCAGATGCTCGCCATCGGCCGTGCGCTCATGGCCGAGCCGCGCCTCCTTTTGCTGGACGAGCCCTCCCTCGGCCTCGCCCCCCTGCTCGTGCGTTCCATCTTCGACACGGTGCGGGCCATCAACCAGCGCGGCGTCACCGTGCTCCTCGTGGAGCAGAACGCCCGCGCGGCCCTGAAGCTCGCCACGCGCGGCTATGTGCTGGAAGTGGGCCGCGTGGTGCGCGAGGACACGGCGGCGAACCTGTTGGCCGACGCCGCCGTGCGCGAGGCGTATCTCGGGGGGTGAGGCTCCCAGCCCTTGCGTGTAGCTGATAAAGGCGCCCCATGGCATAGCCGAGGGTTGCTTGCTATGCGCCTGTAAGGTTCTCCTCTACCATGGGCGCGCCTGCCAGGCATATCCCACACCAAAACTCCTTCTCGGAGAGTACGTCAAAAATATTCAGTGTTCCGACTCCTCAATCTGGATAGGCTTACGGTTCAGCCTGAGGTGAAGAACTATCCCGGCAAAGGCACGGTCTCGATGCCCATATCCGCCATCACATCAAAAACAAGGCTTTGAGGGCGGCGCTTCCTCTAACCGGGTAGTTTGTTGCCTTGGGTTACTTTAAACCAATGGAATCAAGGAGACCCTGTCGAATAATAGTTTTAATTTCTGGATAATTAATGATATTTGTTTCCTTTAAAAAATTTAAAAAATAATTGTCTATCTTCTGATGGCTCATTATATAGGTAGGCAATTTAGAATTTGGACTTTTACAAACTCTTTTCTTGGTGCAAATAGTTGGAAGGTAGGGTCAACAGACAGGAAAGATAGAAAAAAATAAAGAATTTCTTGCCATTGAGGCGTTAGGGTGAGAAAGGTTAAAAACAGCACAGGTTTTTGGTGCGTACGCGCT
>CAMWTD010000157.1 GCA_947177085.1 uncultured Desulfovibrio sp. | reverse complement strand
ATTTTTTAGGATTCTTCCGGCACTAGCACCCGTCTTCCGCTTCGCTCCAGACGGGGGAGTGGAATTTTCCACAACCCACCCGCAATTTACCCAAGCTGTCCTTGCGACCAACCTTGGCCTCAGCGGGCCTTGACGCCGTGGCGCGCGAGCAGGTCGAGCGCCCGCTCCACCACATTGTCGGCGGTGAAGCCGAAACGCTCGAACAATACCGAACCGGGCGCGGACATGCCGAAGCCCTTCATGCCGATGATCTCCCCGTCGAGGCCCACATAGGCGGGCCACCAGCCCGGGGCCGCTGCCTCCACGGCCATGCGGCAGCGCACGGACGAGGGCAGCACGCTCTCGCGCCAGGCCTCGTCCTGCGCGTCGAACACCTCGGCGCAGGGCATGGAGACCACGCGCACCCGGTAGCCCCGGGCGTTCAGCGTGACGGCCGCCTCCACGGCCAGGGAGGTTTCGGAGCCCGTGGCCATGAGGAGGAGCTGCGGCTCGCCCGCGCAATCGCGCAGCACATAGCCGCCGCGGGCAATGGCTTCCACCTGCGCCTCATCGCGCGGTATCTGCGGCAATTTCTGGCGCGAAAGCGCAAGGCAGGTGGGCGTGGCGGCGCATTGCAGGGCCGAGCGCCAGGCCGCGGCGGTCTCCACATCGTCGCAAGGCCGCCAGACATGGAGATTGGGAACCATGCGCAGCGTCGGGATCTGCTCCACGGGCTGGTGCGTGGCCCCGTCCTCGCCCACGCCGATGGAATCGTGGGTGAGCACCCAGATGACGCGCAGGCCCATGATGGAGGAAAGGCGCAGGGCATTGCGCGCCTGGTCGGAAAAGGCCATGAAGGTCCCCGCATAGGGGATGAAGCCACCATGCAGGGCGAGGCCGTTCATGATGGCCCCCATGCCGAACTCGCGCACGCCGTAATAGAGGTAGTTGCCCGCATAGCTGGCCGTGTCCAGCGCCATGGAGGCCCTGGTCTGCGTGCCCACGGAGCCGGAGAGGTCCGCCGAGCCGCCGACAAGCTCGGGCAGCGCGGGCACGAGCACCTCCAGCGCCTTGCGCGAGGCCACGCGCGTGGCTTCCGGCGCGTCCGCCCCTCGGGCCTGCGCCATGAGCCGCGCCGACACTTCCGGCCAGTCCGCCGGGAGCTCCCCGGCCATGCGGCGCACAAATTCCGCGGCCAGTTCCGGATGTGCCGCGCGGTAGGCGTCAAAGAGCGCGTTCCAGGCCTCCTCGCGGGCGCGGCCCTCCTCGCGGGCGTCCCAGGCGGCGCGGATATCCTCCGGGATCTCGAAGGGCGCGGCCGTCCAGCCGAGGTCGCGCTTGGTGGCCTCGGCGGCATCCGCGCCCAGGGGCGCGCCGTGGCTCGCCGCGGAGTCCTTCTTGGGCGAGCCGAAGCCTATATGCGTCCGGCAGATGATGAGCGCCGGGCGCTCGGTATCCGCCCGCGCCTCGGCGAGCGCCGCGTCCAGCGCCGCGCCGTCGTGTCCGTCCACTGGGCCGATGACCTGCCAGCCGTAGGCCGCGTAGCGCTGGCCCACATCCTCGCAGAACCAGGCGTCCACCTTGCCGTCTATGGACACCCCGTTGGCGTCGAACAGCACCGTGAGCTTGCCGAGGTTCCAGGCCGCGGCCAGCGCGCAGGCCTCGTGCGAGACGCCTTCCATGAGGCAGCCCTCGCCGCAGAAGGCGTACGTCCGGTGGTCGACGATGGCAAATTCCGGCGTATTGAACTGCGCCGCCAGCATGGCCTCGGCGAGCGCCATGCCCACGGCCGAGGCGATGCCCTGGCCGAGCGGCCCGGTGGTCATCTCCACCCCCGGGGTGAGCCCGCGCTCGGGATGGCCCGGGGTGGCCGAGCCCCATTGGCGGAAATTCTTGATTTCAGCCATGGAAAGGTCATAGCCCGTGAGGTGGAGCACGGCATAGAGCAGCATGGAGGCATGCCCGTTGGAGAGCACGAAGCGGTCGCGGTCCGCCCAGGCGGGATTGGCGGGATTGTGCCGGAAGCCGTGCCGCCACAGGGCCTCGGCCATGTCGGCCATGCCGAGGGGCGCGCCGGGATGGCCGGACTTGGCCTTTTCGATGGCGTCAATGGCGAGGGCGCGGATGGCATTGGCGCAGTCACGGCGGCTCGGCATGGTCACCTTCCTTCTTGCTGGCGGGGGTGATGTCGCCAGGCTTGCGCGGCGACCAGCGCGGGGCGTCGCTGCGTCTCAGGGTTTGCGCCGGCCCCGGCGGCTGCGGCAAAGGCGGCCAGCCCGGCCGCATGGTCCGGCTCACGGAAAAAGGCCGAGCCCGAGACGAGCACGTCGGCCCCCGCGGCCACGAGCGCCCCGGCATTCTTGAGCGAGACGCCGCCGTCCACCTGAACGGGCACGTCCGGGCGTCCCCAGGCGTCGAGCGCCTCGCGCGCGGCGCGCACCTTGGCAAGCGTCTGCGGCAGGAAGGACTGCCCGGAAAAACCGGGGTTCACCCCCATGATGAGCAGGAGGTCGATGTCCTGCGCGAGCCAGCGCGCGGCCGAAATCTCCGTGCCCGGGTCCAGCGCGAGGCCCGCCTTGAGCCCCAGGCCCCGGATGGCCGAAAGGGCCCGCTGGGCGTGGCGCACGGCCTCCACATGGACGACGAGCAAATCCGCGCCCGCGGCCGCGAAGTCGTCGAGGTAGCGGTCCCCCCCCTCCACCATGAGGTGCACGTCAAAAAAAAGGCCGCAGCAGGGCCGAAGCGCTTTCACCACGGGCGCGCCAAAGGTGATGTTGGGCACAAAGGCCCCGTCCATGATGTCGAGGTGCAGCCAGGGCACGCCCGCGACCTCCAGGGCGGCGACCTGCTCGCCCAGGCGGGAAAAATCGGCGGAAAGCAGGGAGGGGGAAAGGATCATGGGCGGCCGTCCTCCGGCGGGGCGAGCAGGGCGCGCACACTGACGAGCTCCTGCCGGATCATGCGCATGAAGGCCGGGTCCGGCACGGCGGTGACGCCCTCGGGCACGGACTCGTCCAGCACGGCGCTGCCTTCCAGGACGCGGCGCGCGCCCACGATGGTCATGCCCTGCTCATGCAAAAGCTGGCGGATGCGCCGCAAAAGGGCAAGGTCGCTCTCGGTGTAAAAGCGCTGGCCCTTGTCCGTGCGCCGGGGCACGAGCTGCGAAAACTCGCTCTCCCAATAGCGGAGCACATGGGTCTTGAGGCCCAGCAGCTCGGCGGCTTCGCCGATGCGGTAGGTCTTTTGCGTCACAGCCCGTTCTCCCCGCTGCGGCATGGGCTCCCCGGCGGCTCCCGCGCGGCGGACGCCGCCGGAAAAGCGCTAGATGCGGACGCCCAGCCGCGCCGTGAGGGATTCTGCCACCTTCGCCCGCACCTTGTCCACTTCCGCATCGTTGAGGGTGCGGTCGGCATGGCGGAAGGTGAGGCGGAAGGTGAGATGCCGCTCGCCCGTGGCCCCGCCCTCGGGCTCAAAAGAGTCCACCAGCGTCACATCCTCCAGCAGTGGCAGCCCGAGGCCGTGCACCGCGGCGATGATTTCGCCCACCGTAAGCTCCGGCCGCGCGATGACGGTGATGTCCCGGCGTACCGGCGGATACACGGGCAGCGCCCGGAAGGTCACGGCAACCTTGTCGTGGAGACGGCGCAGCGTTTCCAGGTTAAGCTCGGCGATCCATGCCGCCTTGCGGGCGTGGAACTCCGCGGCCACGGCCGGGAGCACCCGGCCCATGACGCCGATCCGTTCCCCGCCCACGAAGATGTCCACCGCCGGGAGCAGGAAGGGATGGCCCTCCGCCTGGCGGCACTCCGGCGCGCCAAGGTGGAGGAAGCCGAGGAGGTTCGTAACCATGCCCTTGATGTCGGCGTAGTCCATGTCCTCGTTTCCGTGCGGCCACGCCGCCTCGTGCCTGCGCCCGTAGAGAAGGATGCCGAGCACGCCCGTCTCTCGGGCTGTGGTCTCCGAGGCGGCGTCGGACTCGAAGATGTTGGCGAGCTCAAAGAGGCGCAGGCCCTGAACGCCCTGGGCGAGATTGTTGCGCAAGTCGCGCAAAAGGCCCGGCGCGAGCGCGGTGCGCAGCACGTCGAGATCCGCGGAGAGCGGGTTCATGATGGAAATGCGGCCCGCTTGCGGGAGCTTGAGGAAGTCGAGGTCCTCATGGCCCACGAAGCTGTAGTTGACGGCCTCGTTGAGGCCGAGGCCCGCGCCCCACTGCCGGATGCGGCCCCAGAAGGCGAAGCGCGATTCCGGCGCGCCCGCGGCGTCCAGGCTGCGCCGCAAGGGGGGCAGCTCCGGCTCGATGGCGTCGAGCCCGTAGATGCGCCCCACTTCCTCGATGAGGTCGGCCTCGCGGGTGAGGTCCGGGCGCCACGAGGGCTGGATGGCCGTCCAGGCGTCGGGATTGTCTTTCTCCACGGCGCAGCCCACGCCCTCGAGCGCCTCCGCGCAAAAGGCCGGTTCGAGATGCACGCCCAACAGGGCGTCCGCGCGCGAGGGCCGGAAGGGGATGCGGCAGGGCCGGAAGGGCCGGGGCTCGGCCACGGAAAAGCCCTGGCGCACGAAGCCGCCGCCAAGCCGGGCCATGAGCGCGCAGGCCCGGTCAAGCGCCCAGACGGTGCGCCGCTGGTCCACGCCGCGCTCGAAGCGGTAGGAGGCCTCTGAGGTCAGCCCCAGGCGTCGCGACGTGCGCCTTATGGTCTGCGGCCGGAAGACCGCGCTCTCCAGAAAGATGTTGCGGCTTTCGTCCGTGATCTCGGTGTTCTGGCCGCCCATGACGCCGGCGAGGCCCACGGGCCTTTCCGCGTCGCAGATGCAGAGGTCGCCCGCGGTGAGCACGCGCTCCTTGCCGTCCAGGGTGACGAAATGCTCGCCCTCGGCCGCCGTGCGCACCACGATGCGGCCCCCGCGCAGTTTGTCGAGGTCAAAGGAGTGCAGCGGCTGACCGCACTCAAAGAGGATATAGTTGGTCACATCCACGATGTTGGAGATGGCGCGCACGCCCACGGCAAACAGGCGGTAACGCACCTTGACCGGCGAGGGCGCGACCTTCACCCCGGAAATGACGCGGCCGGAATAGAGCCAGCAGAGCTCGGGATCGGCGATGTCGATGGGCACTTCCACCGGCGGGGCCTGGGTCTCGAGGATAAGCGGCAATTCGGGCACTGCGAAGGGCAGCCTGAAGGCCATGGCCGTCTCGCGCGCAAGGCCGAGCACCGAGAGGCAGTCGGCCCGGTTGGGCGTGACGGAAATGTCCAGCACCTCCCGGTCCAGGTCCAGGGCGTCCACCATGCGCGAACCCGGGAGCAGCCCCTCGGGCAGCACGAGGATGCCGTCATGGGCGTCGCTCAGGCCGAGCTCGCGCTCGGAGCAGATCATGCCCATGGA
>CAMWTD010000156.1 GCA_947177085.1 uncultured Desulfovibrio sp. | reverse complement strand
GTATCTCCCGGGGGGGGTCACTGTGGGGGGGGTATTTTGCCCATCAGCGGGCCCAATCCTGATTGGGGGCTTTTTTACCCGCCATTCACCTGCGCCCGGCAAGAGAAAAGCGCGGCCGGGCGCGTTCCTCGCGGAGGGGCCGGCCACGCGCGGCCCGGGCGCGTCTTGACGCGGCCCGGCAAAGCCTCTATAAACTGCGCTTTCGCCGGCTGAAGCCCCCGGCGGCTCCCGCGCCCGCGCGCAAGGCCCGGAAGCCCCATTCCCTGCGGAAATTCCCCGGGGCGGCGGAACGCGAACCTGTTTTGCGCCAGTGCGGAGCCCGCATGTTCGAGAGCCTTTCCGACAGACTTTCCGGCGTTTTCAAATCCTTTGGCGGCCGCCAGCTCACCGAGGAGAATATCCAGGCGGGCCTGAGGGAGGTGCGCCTCGCCCTGCTGGAGGCGGATGTCAATTTCCGCGTCGTGCGGGACTTTGTGGAAAGCGTGCGCGAAAAGGCCCTGGGCCAGGCGGTGCTCAAGGGCGTGAGCCCGGCGCAGCAGGTGGTCAAGATCGTCCATGACGAGCTCGTGAACCTGCTCGGCGGGGAGGCCGCGCAGCTCTCGCTTGAGGGCCGCAAGCCCGCGGTGGTCATGCTCGTGGGCCTGCAAGGCTCTGGCAAGACCACCTCCGCCGCCAAGATCGCCAACCTGCTCAGGCGCGGCAAGCACCGCCCCTATCTCGTGCCCGCCGACGTCTACCGCCCGGCCGCCATCGACCAGCTCCAGGTGCTCGCGCGCGAGCTCGACATGCCGGTCTATCCCTCCACGCAGGACATGAACCCCGTGGACATCGCGCGCAACGCCGTGGGGACCGCCCGCGAGGCCGATGCGGACGTGGTGCTTCTGGATACGGCCGGCCGCCTGCATGTGGATGCGCCGCTCATGGACGAGCTCGCGGCCATCAAGGCGGCCGTCCAGCCGCAGGAAATCCTCTTTGTGGCCGACGCCATGACCGGCCAGGACGCCGTCACCGTGGCCGAGGCCTTCAACGAGCGCCTTGGCCTTACGGGCGTGGTGCTCACCAAGATGGACGGCGACGCGCGCGGCGGCGCGGCACTTTCCATCCGCTCGGTGACGGGCGCGCCCGTGAAGTTCGTGGGCGTGGGCGAAAAGCTCTCCGAAATGGAGGTTTTTCATCCTGACCGCATCGCCGGGCGCATCCTCGGCATGGGCGACGTGCTCACCCTCGTGGAAAAGGCGCAGGACGCCTTTGACGCCGAGGAAGTGGAAGCCATGGCGCGCAAGATGCGCAAAGCGAGCTTCGACCTTGAGGACTTTCGCACCCAGATGCGCCGCGTGAAGAAACTGGGCTCGCTGGAGAGCATCCTCAAGATGATCCCCGGGCTCGGCGGCCTCTCAGACAAGCTGGCGCAGGCCAACGGGGCCCTGCCGGAAGCCGAGCTCGCCCGCACGGAGGCCATCATCAATTCCATGACCCCGGCGGAGCGGCGCGACCCCGACATCCTCAACGGCAGCCGGCGCGCGCGCATCGCCAGGGGCTCGGGGACCAGCGTGGCCCAGGTGAACCAGTTGGTGCGCCAGTTCACGCAGATGCGCAAGATGATGCAGGGAATCATGGGAGGCCGCGGCAAGGGGATGCCCAAGATGCCGGGGATGCCGGGGATGCCGCGCGGCCTCGGCGCGGGAATGCCCGGGGGCTTTCCGGGCATGGGCGGTATGCCGGGCCTTCCCGGAATGCCAGGGGGAGGACTTCCCCAGGGCCACGGCGGCGGCAAGTCGCAGGCCGCCAAGAAACGCAGGAAGAAAGAGCGCCAGCAGAAGCGGAAGAAAAAATAGGCCGTCCCGCGCCAACCCTTCGGGCGGCACGCGGCTTGCCCTTTTGCGGGCGCAACGCTACACTTCAAAAATACCTTCAAGGGAGCAGAACACATGGCTGTAAAATTGAAACTGACCCGCCTCGGCAGCAAGAAACACCCCTTCTACCGCATCGTGGCCGCCCGGGACGAGACGCGCCGCGACGGCCGCCCGCTGGAATTTCTGGGCTTCTACGACCCCATGACCAACCCCGCGGACGTGCGCCTCGATGCGGAGAAGATCCGCGAGTGGCTCGGCCGGGGCGCTGAGCCCACCAATACGGTGCGCTCCCTGCTCAAGAAGCATCTGGGCTGAGGCCGGCCCCGCCCGTGGGACCGACTGGCCCGGAACAGGGCTTGCCGCGTCCCGGACACTCGTCTGTGGCTGGGCTTGCGCCCGGCCGCGGCGGCTTTTTGCGTCCGCGCCGCGGACCGCGCCCGGGCAAGAGCGAGGTGCCTGATGAAAGCGCTGATCGAAAATATCGCCAGGGCCCTGGTGGACGATCCCGAGGCCGTCAAGGTGCGCGAAGTGGAAGGCGACCAGGCCACGGTGCTGGAGCTGACCGTCGCTGCCGACGATCTCGGCAAGGTCATCGGCCGCCAGGGGCGCACGGTGCGCGCCATGCGGACCCTCCTCGGGGCCGCGTCCATCCGCGCGGGCAAGCGCGTCATGCTGGAAATCATGGAGTAGCCGCGAAGTGGCCGCCCCCTCGGCAGCAGGCGGGGCATCGGCCGCGCGGGCCGTGCCCGAAGGCTATGTGGAGCTCGGGGCCGTGGCCCGGCCCCACGGTATCCGCGGCGAGCTCGCCGTGGACTGGTATGCGGACGCGCCGCCTGCCGAATTTCCGCGCCTCTGGCTCATCCGGCGCGGCGCGGAGCCGCGGGCCGTGGAGGTGCTGGCAAGCCGCCTCCACAAGGGGCGGCCCCTGTTGACGCTGGCGGGCGTAGACAGCCGCGACGCGGCGGAGGCCCTGCGCGGGGCCTTGCTCTGCGTGCCCCGGGCGGAGCTTCCCGAGCCACCCGAGGGCGAAGCCTACCTCGCAGACCTCATGGGCGCGGATGTGGTCCTCCCGGACGGCAGCCGCGTGGGACGCCTCGACCATGTGGAGCAGCCCGCGGGGCAGGAAATCTGGGCCATCCGCACGGACGACGGCCGCGAGATCCTCTTCCCCGCGCAAGCCGGCTTTATCCGCTCCTTCGATCTTGCGGCACGCCGGGTCTGCATCGAGCCGCCGCCGGGCCTTTTGGACGTCTACCTTGCCTGAGCTCCCCGAAGTGGAAACCGTGGCGCGCACCCTCGCGCCGCATGTGAACGGCTCGCGCATCACGGGGGTCGAAGTGCTCCGGGCATCGGCCGTGCATCCCCTGAGCCTGCCGCCGGCCACGCTGGCGGGCCTCGTCATTGCGGGCGTCAGGCGGCGCGGCAAGCTCATCCTGCTCGACGTCGCCCCCGCGGACAAGCCCCGCAATCCCGGGGGCGTCCCCAGCCTCGTGGCCGTACACCTGCGCATGACCGGGCGGCTTTTGCCGCGCCCGGCGGGGACTGCGCCCGGCCCCTATACCCGTTGGCTGCTGGACCTCGAAAAGCCGGACGGCACGCCGCAGCGCCTCTTTTTTGACGATACCCGCGCCTTCGGCACGGTGTTCGCGGCCACGCCCGGGCTCCTGCAGCAGTGGGAGTTCTGGCGCGGTCTCGGGCCGGAGCCGCTGGAGCTCACGCCGGACGGCTTTGATCGGCGGCTTTCCGGACGCCGCGCCATCAAGGCGGCCCTGCTGGACCAGCGGGTGGTGGCCGGCATCGGCAATATCTATGCGGATGAGGCGCTCCACCGCGCGGGCATCGACCCGCGGCGTCCTGTGGCGGATCTGGGCCCAGCGGAGCGGCGCAGGCTGCTGGGCGCTCTCAAGGACGTCCTCGCGCTCGCCATCGACCAGTGCGGCAGCTCCATCCGTGATTATCGCGACGCGGACGGCAATGCCGGGGCCTTCCAGAACAGTTTCGCCGTCTATGGCCGCGCCGGGAAAGCGTGCCTTGGCTGCGGGGAGACACTCTCCGGGCGTCGCGTGGCCGGGCGCGCCACGGTCTTTTGCCCCCGCTGCCAACGCTGAGGGCCCCGCTCAGTCCCTCACGTCCACCTTCTTCGCCGTCATCACGCGCAGCGGTCCCTCGCGGGGCATCTCCACGCTGATGCGCCCGCTGCTCCCGGTATCCAGCAGGGGGATGCCGCGCGCCGCCAGCCATGCCCTGAGGCGCTTGCCCGGATAGCCCCAGCGGTTGCGGAAACCGCAACCGGCAAGGACCAGTTCGGGCCTCACCGCCGCGTAAAATTCGGGCACGAAGCTGCGGTCCGAGCCGTGGTGCGGAGCCACGAGGATGCGCGCCGAAAGATCCTCGCCCGTGGCGAGCAGCCGCCGGAGCGCCGCGGGTCCGGCATCCCCGGTGAAGAGCGCGAGGCCCTCGCCGCCGCGCGTGAGGCGGAGCGCCAGCGAGGCGTCATTGCCCGTCCAGGCATCCTTTCCTTCGCCCTCTGTGCGCGGCGGATGAAGCACCTCCAGCCTGTAGCCGTTCCCCAAAAGCAACGCATCCCCTGCGGCCAGGGGCGCGCCCGGGACATGTCCCCGCGCTTCCCGCCACGCGGCGCGCCGTTCGCCGGGCGCATCCCGGCCATTGTGGAAAAGGCGGTCGACACGGATGGCGCGGAGCAAATAGTGGAGGCCGCCCGCATGATCAAGGTCCGGATGGCTGTTGATAACGGCGTCCAGCCGCGGCTCGTCGTTGTCCGCCAGTATCGGGGCCAGCAGGGCCTTGCCCGGGTCGAAGCGCGGGGAGGCCATGCCGCCGCCGTCCACAAGCAGCCGGATGTGGCCGGGAAGATGCAGGCTCGTCGCAAGGCCCTGGCCCACATCGTACACGTCGACGCGCGCAGTGGCGGTGAGGCGGCCTGCCAGCCTTAGCACGGGCCCCACGCAGAGGAGGATGAGGCCGGCCGCGAGAAAACGCCGCGCCGTGGCCCTCGCCCCGGCATTCCCCGCCAGGACGGCGAGGGCGATGACGAGGCAGGCGAAGGCCAAAAGGGCGGTCCAGTGCGGCCGCAGCAGCTCGGGGCCGGCCAGAAGATGATGGCGTTCAAGCATATGGAGGCAGGCCAGCAGGGCCTCGCAGGGAAGCACGGCCGCGTCCAGCAGGGCCCGGGCCACGGCGTCGAGCCCGAGGGCGGCACAACCGAGGCCCAGGGCCGCGCCCGGGAGCACCACAAGATCCACGGCCGGGAGCCAGAGCACATTGAGCGGAAACCACAGGCTGAGGCTTCCGAAGCGCGCGAGCATGAAGGGCAGGAGGCTCACCTGGATGCAGAGGGAAACGCAAAAGATGCCCGCAACGCCGCGAAACAGGGCGCGTCCCCAGCGCTTGAGACGCCGGCCGGGCGGGGCTCCGGGCCCGAGCTGGGCTCCGCGCCGTGCCGGCCCGGGCCAGAGGCGACGCAACGCGGGCATCCAGAGGCAGATGACGGCCACGCACATGACCGAGAGCTGGAGGCT
>CAMWTD010000155.1 GCA_947177085.1 uncultured Desulfovibrio sp. | reverse complement strand
CACTTCGGCCATGGAGCGCGTCCTGAGCGAAAATTGCTCCTCGCCGTCCTCCTCGTGGGGCGGCACGTCAAGCGGCGCGGCGGCTTCGCCCTCCGCGGGTTCCTCTTCCCAAAGGGGCGCGGCGGTTTCGCTGGCGGGGGGAGCGGCCGGCTCCGGTGCGGGTTGCGCCGGGGCGTCTGGCGCGGCCGGCGAGGCGCTCACGGGCTCATGCGCGGCGGGAGCCGATTTTACGGCTGCCGAGCCTTCCAGCGTGTCAAGCCCGCGATTGAGGACCTCATGCAGGGTGATGGGGCCATTGAGGAAGTGGGCCGCCAGGAAGCGGAGCACCGTGGCCGTGTCCGCCTCGCCCTCCACGCCGGAAAGGCAGGCCGCCCATGCCTGCCAAAAGCCCGCATAGGAGGCGAACATGGCGCTGAGACGCTCTATTTGCCGGGCGCAGGCATCCTGCCGGGCCGTCCTGTAGAGCAGCTCGATAAGGAAGAGCCGGGCTTCGAGAAACTCCCCGTGGCGTTCCAGCCCGTGCTCCAGGGCGGCGATGGCCTCGTCGTCGCGCCCGGCCTTGGCGAGCAGACGCGCAAGGGGGAAGAAGACCTTGGAATTGGGCTCGAGCTCGAGCACCTCTTTATACCATTCAATCTTTTCCGTCATGGGCCGGGGCTCCGGGGCTTGGTTGGGCCGAGCTTCCAAAGAGGTAGAGGACCTCATTGTCCCGCATGTAGTGCAGGCGCTGGCGGATCATTTTTTCCACATACTGGCCGTCGGACTGCAAAAGGCGAATATCCTTGCTCAAGGCCCTGTTTTGCGCGTCTAGATTGCTGATTTCGGCGAGCAGGGAGGCGTGCTGCCGCTTGAGGTCCCGGTATTCCACAAGGCCGGTTGGACCCCAGATCATGCGGCCGAACAGGGCGAGGTTGAAAATGCCCAGGATGAGCAGGATGGTGACGCGCCAGAACATTATTGCAACAGCCGCTGGCCTTGGGCGTTCCAGCGGCGGGAAAGCCCGAGTTCCGCAAGCAGGGTTCCGGTGACGCCCTCAAGCCGCCGGACGTCTTCTTCCGCCAGGTTCATGCTGTCGATACGGGAAAGGAAGGTCTTGAGCGAGGCAAAATCTTCATCGAAGCTCCGGCCCGCGCCCGCCGCCCGCATCCCGGGCTCCAGTTCAAGGATGGTCTGGATGCAGTTCTTGAGGCGGATCTGCAACCTGCTCATGCCGAAGTCCCCGTGGAGACGCCGGCCCGTGCGTGGCGATAAAAGTACCGGCAGTAGTTGATGCCCGAAAACACGGCCACGGCCATGGAGGCATAGAGCAATACCTCGCCCACGGGCCAGAGCTTCAGGCCGAAAAGGGGATAGTGCAACGTGATGGGGATGATGGCCGCGATCTGGAGCACGGTCTTGGCCTTGCCGAACTTGTCGGCCGCGAGCACGATGCCCTCGTCGATGGCCATGGCCCGAAGCCCGGTCACGACGAGTTCGCGGCAGACGATGACGATAACCACCCAGGCCGGGGCCCAGTTGAGCTCCACAAACATGATGAGCACGGAACAGATGAGCACCTTGTCCGCCAGGGGGTCAAGAAACTTGCCCATGCTGGTGACCATGCCCGCGTGCCGCGCGATATAGCCGTCCATCCAGTCGGTGATGGCGGCAAAAATAAAGACGAGCGCGGCCAGGATGCAGAGCGTCGGCCCCTGGAAATACAGGAGGATGACGACAAGCGGCGCCATGAGGATGCGCAGCAGGGTGATTTTATTGGCAAGGTTGAGCATCGGCTGTCGCCCGCGCTAGGGGGATTCTGGCTTCCTGCTCAGGAATAGCATAAAGACGCGCGGGAGAAAAGGGGAAAAACGCGCGTTTTGCGGCCTGGTCGTCCCGTCGCATGGCCCAGTGCCCGAGGCGCGCCCTTGCGCGGAATATCACGGGACTGCCTTGAAAATCGTGGTCTTGCGGTTGCGTTCCCGCGCGAAATAGACCACTCTCCGGGGACATGCCCGGGCCATCCGCGCGCCGCGCGAACCGCTTTTTTAAGGAGCTGGATTTGGAGAGGGAAAACTCCATTCGCCGTGTTACACTTGTGGGCAGCGCCGTAAACCTGCTCCTTGTGGTCTTCAAGTTCATCGCGGGCATCCTCGGCAACAGTTCCGCCATGATCGCCGACGCCGCCCATTCGCTTTCCGATTTCGCCTCCGATGTCATCGTGCTCCTCTGCCTGCGCGTTTCCGGCAAGCCGGAGGACGAGGACCACGCCTATGGCCACGGCAAGTTCGAGACGCTGGCATCGGTCGCCATCGGCCTCATCCTGCTGGCGACGGGGGCGGGCCTATTCTGGGAGGGCCTTGCGTCCGTCATCGAATTTGCGCGCGGCGGCGCGCTCGCAACACCCGCCTGGCTGGCCTTTGCGGCGGCGCTCCTTTCCCTCGCCGTCAAGGAAGGGCTCTATCACTATACGGTGGCCGCTGCCAAAAAATTCGATTCCGCAACGCTCAAGGCCAATGCCTGGCATCACAGGAGCGACGCCCTGAGTTCCATAGCCACGGTCATCGGCATCGGCGGGGCCATGCTGCCGGGAGAGACCTGGCGTATCTTCGACCCGCTCGCCGCGTGCTTCATCAGCGTGTTCATCATCCTCATGGCCTTCTCGCTCATGAAGCCGGGCATTGACGAGCTCATGGAAAAATCGCTCCCCGACGCGGAGAGAGACACGATCGAGCAGAGCATCGCCTCAACGCCCGGCGTCCTCGGCTATCACCGCATCCGGACCAGGCGCATGGGCGTCAACCGAGCGGTGGAGGCGCATATCAAGCTTGCCGCCGACCTGCCCCTGCGCGAGGCGCACGACATTGCAAGCGCGGTGGAAAAAAAGATCCAGGCGGCCCTCGGCAAGAACACACATGTGGGCATCCACATGGAGCCTGCGGCTGGCACGGAAAAGCGGAAATAAAGGCCGCAAGTGAAGCGCCCTATATGAGAAACGGCCCGAGGCAGTTAAATATCCAGCCGATGATGGTGAAAATCACCCACAGACAGGCGAGAAACGCGACCTGCAACCTCACGGTCATTATCTGGCGCAAAAGCATGACTTCCGGGATGCTGGCCGCCACTGCGCTCATGCAGAAGGCGAGGGTCGTCCCCAGCGGCAGGCCCTTCAGGAGCAGGCTCTCCATGACGGGCACTATGCCCGTCACGTTGGAGTAGAGCGGTATGGCCGCCAGCACGGCCACAGGCACGGTCCACCACTGGCCCGCGCCAAGGTGACGGGCAAACCAGTTGTCGGGCACGAACCCGTGCAGGGCGGCGCCCACCGCCACGCCGACGATGACCCACTTCCACACCCGGCGGAAGATGGACCGCATCTCGCCCCAGGCGAAGGCATGGCGCTGGCGCAGCGTCAGTTGCGAACCTCTCCCCCTGGTCGCCAGCAGAGGGGGTGGAAGGTTTCGGGCATCAAGGATGAAGGGCTGGAGCCAGCGTTCGGCCTGGATGGCGTCCATGAAAAAACCGCCAGCCATGCCAGCGGCCATGCCGACCACTATATAGAGGATGGTGAATTTCCAGCCAAGCAGGCCCCACAACAGCACCATGGCGATTTCATTGATCAGCGGCGACGTTATGAGAAAGGCCATGCTGATGCCAAACGGGATGCGCGCCGTGGTGAAGCCCAGAAACAGCGGGATGCTCGAGCAGGAGCAAAAGGGCGTGACGGAGCCGAACAGCGCGCCCAGGAAGTAGCCGAGGCAGCGTCTCTTCCCGGCAAGAAACGCGCGCATCCGTTCTGTATTGAACGACGCGCGCAGCCGTGCAATGACATAGATGAGCGCAATGAGCAGCAGCAGGATCTTCGCCGTGTCATAGAGGAAAAATTCCAGCGCCTGCCCCATATGTGATGCGGCCCCGAGGCCCAGTGCCGTGAAGGCCGTCCAATGTGCTAGGGGGCCGATGCTGAAATAGGCCGCACCCCAGAGCAGGGCGAGGCTGGCCGCCTTCAGTCCATACCTGAGGTTCCACCCGGGAGATGGCGGCGTTTCCCCGGCATCACGGGGCGCGCCTGAACAGCGGCAGGATGCCTGCGCGTTGCCGATGGGCTCCGGCTTTTTGCCGGTCACAGGTGAAATATGGTCACATGCCGCCATGGAGAGCTCCCAATATTGTCTTTTTGGCTAAATTGGCAAATATCAGGAAAAAGTAAAGCGCGGAGGCCGTATCCCGCCTGGGCCGGGCTTTCCGAACCCTTTGACGCGCATAGCCGGGCGAGCGCCTGGGCTAGAGAAGAGGAAAGGCTAGCGCGCCCCGGGTTCCTCAAACTGCTCACGGGCTTTCCGGGTAACGGCCCGGGCCGTACATTCCAGAAAAATCCCCAGACACGACAGCTTCAGGGTGTAATAGATGTTTGTGCCGCGTTTTTCCGACGAGACGATGCCGGCCTCCCGGAGGACGGCGAGATGCCGGGAAACGGTGGACATGTCATCGCCCACCAGTTCCCTGAGCTCGCAGACGCATTTCTCGCCGTCGCGCAGGGCCTCCACCATCAGGAGGCGACTGGGATGCCCCAGGGCCTTGAAGATTTTTGCCTGTTCGCCGAGGGCGCGCTTCTGCCGGGTCAGCATAGGGGTCCGCGCGGCTTTTGCGGTAAAAAGGGGGGGCGGAAGCAGCCAATCCCGCACCTAGGACGGGCTGCACGAGGATGAATGGTGCGCCCGGCAGGAATCGAACCTGCGGCCTACAGCTTAGGAGGCTATCGCTCTATCCAACTGAGCTACGAGCGCACGTCGGTACTGGTAGGCCGGAAAGGCCCGGCTGTCAAGGTTTTTGTGAATGGGGCGCAAGCGCGGACATATGCGGGAAAAAAGGCGTTGCCCGTAGCGGGGCAACGCCTTTTCTGTTTTTTTGGCGGCTGAACGCTATTTCCGGGCAGTCGGAGCGGACAGGCCCTCAAGGCTGCCCTCGCAGGCCTCGGCAATGGCGTCCGCCAGTTCGAGGAAGGCCGTCTTGGCCGGGCAGCTCCCTTCCAGGTTCACCACGGGCACGCCCCTGTCGGCGGCGACCACCGTGGCCGGATCCAGCGGGATGGCCCCGAGGAAGCGGATGCCGCAGCTTTGCGCCAGCTCGCGTCCGCCCCCCTTCTTGAAGAGGTCGATCTCCACGCCGCAGTTGGGGCACACAAGGCCGCTCATGTTCTCCACCATGCCGAGGATGGCGGCGTCGGCATACTGAAGGAAGTTGATGGCCTTGCGCACATCGGCGAGCGAAATCTCCTGGGGGGTCGTCACCACCACGCACTGGGCGTCCGGGATGCTCTTGAGCACGGTCATGTGCTCGTCGCCCGTGCCGGGAGGGGAGTCGATGAGCAGGTAGTCGAGCGCGCCCCATTTGACGTCGGCGAGGAACTGACGGATGGCCGAGGTCTTCTTGGGCCCGCGCCAGAGG
>CAMWTD010000154.1 GCA_947177085.1 uncultured Desulfovibrio sp. | reverse complement strand
GTGGCGATCATGGCGGGAATATCCTCCTTGTTGCCCTCCTCCAGGATGAACTTGACGAGCGCCTTGCCCGACGTGGCCGCCATGTAGCGCCCGATGTTCCGCCAGGTGTTATCAAAATTGTCCGCGCCCTTGATGCGGGCATAGGTTTCCCGGCTGCCCGCGTCGGGCGTCAGCAGCAGGGAGAATTGCGCCGCATTGACGCCGTCGGCGAACACCTGGGAGAATTTCGCCCCGTTGGAATTGATAAGACCCTGCCAGCCGTGCTCAAGGGCATACCGGACGATGTTCTCGATGCCGTTGCCCAGGCTGGGCTCGCCGCCTCCTATCTCCAGATAGGGCTTCGGGACCATGATGCCCGCCGCGATGCACTTCAGGAGTGCGTCGAACACTTTCTCGTGGGGCGTGTCGCGCTCCCCCTCATCCTGAAGGCGGTAGCCGCAATGGACGCACTTGAGATTGCATTTTTTGTAGTGATTGAGGCTGGCCTCCAAAAAGGGCACGCCCCCCGGGGCATCGTCCCAGTCATGTTCCACGAAGGCGGAACACTTTTGACAAACTTCCGGCGCGTCGCCCAACTTGTGGCGCATAAGCAGCCGTCGATGATTGACGAGGATCTTGTCCGCAAGGTCCTCGTCGTCCACATGCGCGAGCTCCAGCTCCGGGCTGATCCGGTTGCAACAGGCGGTGATCTTGCCGCTGCGATAAAAATTGAAGCCCTTGTGGATCCTCAAGCAGGATTTGTATCTCATCTAAACCAATCCCGGAAAAGTCCTATTGTACATACTGCGGAATATTTATGAACACATCTCGCGTGAAGGTCGTCATGCGTTCCATGAGCCAGGGAAGGGCCATCAACAGGGCGATAAACATGCAGATGATCTTGGGGATGAAGGTCAGGGTCTGTTCCTGGATCTGCGTTGCCGCCTGAATGATGCTCACCACGACGCCCACGCAGAGGCCCACGCCCAGCATGGGGAGCGCCATCATCAGGCACAGTTCGATGGCTTGCCTGCCGAAACCGATGACAAATTCGGGCGTCATTGCCGTATCCCCCACTACAGAAGAAAACTGTTGACGAGCGAACCCACGAGCAGGTTCCAGCCGTCCACCATGACAAAGAGCAGCAGCTTGAAGGGCATGGAAACCATCATGGGCGGCAGCATCATCATGCCCATGGCGAGCAGGACGCTGGAAACCACCATATCCATGACCAGAAAAGGAATGTAGATAAGAAAGCCGATGGTGAAGGCCGTCTTGAGCTCGCTGATAACATAGGCAGCGGCGAGCATCATCGTAGGCACTTCATCCTTGTTGCGGGGCAGTTCCATTTGCGAAATGGAGTAAAAGATCGAGAGATCCTTTTCGCGCGTGTGCTTGAACATGAAGTTGCGCAGGGGGATCTGCGCCCGGTCCAGCGCCACCTTGTAGTCGATCTGCTCGTTCAGGTAGGGCTGGATGGCATCGTCGTTGATGCGCTTGCCCACCGGGAACATGATGACCACCGTCATGAAAATGGCGAGGCTCGCAAGGATCTGCGTGGGCGGAAGTTGCTGCACGCCCATGGCCTGGCGCAGGAAGCTGAACACGATGATGATGCGCGTGAAGCTCGTCACCGTAAGCATGATGGCCGGGGCCACCGAAAGAATGGTGAGCAGGAAGAGGATTTCCAGCAGCACCGAGACCTTGCCGGGCTCGGGCGCGCCGCCGGAAAGCGTGAGGGACATGCTGGGCAGCGTGAGGTCCTGGGCGGCGAAGGCGGCTTCAGGCGCGAGGATCGCCAGCGCCGCCAGGGCCGCCAGCGTCAGTGACGTCCCGGCGGGCCTGGTCCATGATCCCCTGAAAATTGTCGTCACGCGGCGCATCGTGCAGTTCTTCCTCTTTGAGCAGGCTTATGCGGTTGTCCGTGACCCCCAGTAGCAATCGGGTATTCAAGAAGCGTACCACCATCAGGCCCTTGCGCGGGCCGAGGGGCATCTGCGCTTCCATGACCAGCGCGCCGCGCGGCAGGGCCCCCGGGCGCGGCAGGAAGTTGAAGCGGCCGTAGCGCCTGACCAGCCAGAGCGCGAACCAGAACGCGGCCAAAAGCAGGCAGAGGATGCCGATGGCCTGGATATAGCCGCCCCAACTGAAGGTGGTCTGCCCGAGGCCCGTGGCCGCGCCCGACGCCGCGCTTGTGGCCGCCGGCGCGACCTCGGCCGCGCGCTCGAAGGCCATGCTCGAAACGGTGTCCACGGACTGGCCAATGGCGTGGCTTGCCAGGTCGATGCCCTTGAGAATCTCCTCGGCGGCGGCGCGCACCGTGTCGGCGATGTCGCCCGCCGTGGCCTGCCCCCAATCCGGCGTGGGCACGCCCTGGGCGGCTTCGTGAGCGCCCGGGGGCGGCGCGACATTGTCGGCCACGCCGCGCACGGAATTGCCGGAAAGACCGCCGGAAAGCGTAAGGTCCGCGCGCGCGTCAGCCAAGCTGCTTCACCCGCTCGATGGGGCTGATGATGTCGGTGAGGCGCACGCCGAATTTCTCGTTGATGACCACGGCTTCGCCGCGGGCCACCAGCTTGCCGTTGACATAGACTTCCAGCGGCTCGCCCGCGAGCTTGTTGAGCTCCACCACGGAGCCCTGGCCGAGCTGCAAAAGCTCGTTGATGAGCAGGCGCGTGCGCCCGAGCTCCGCCGAGACGTCCAGCGGAATGTCGAGGATGAAGTCCAGCTCGCGCTTGAGCTTGTTGTCGCGCGGCTGGCGGGACATCTCCGTCATGTCCTGGAAGTGCGCATCCTGCGCCTGGGAGCTGAAGGAGCCCCCGCGCGGATTGGTTCCCGCGCCCGAGGCCGCGTTGCCGAAGGTGGCGGGCCCGCGTTCCTCCTCCTCGGCGGCCAGGGCGTCGGCCCACTGGGCCGCCAGAGCCTCGTCGTCAGCACTTGCGCCGCCGGTGTCGTCCGGGGCGGCGGCAGCAGCCGCCGCAGCCGCCTCAAAGGGGTCCGGCTGGTCCGCGCCGTCGCCCTCAAGCTGGGCCGCCCACTGTGCGGCCAGGGCTTCCTGATCGTCCTGCGCCATGTTCAACCTCGCATAAAACTTCTACTATTCGACAACAAAATCGGTGAGGTAGACCCTGACAACGCGCTGCGCGCCGAGGATCTGGTTGAGCCTGGCCGCTATCTCCGCCTTGAGCAGCACCTTGCCGTCGGGCGTGGAAATATCCCCATAGGACTTGCCCGCCAGGAGCATGATGACGGCGTCACGGATGCGCGCGCTATTGGCCTTGAGCTCGGCCGAGACGTCGGCGTTCACTTCCACTTCCATGCCGAGCTTGAGGTAGCGACGCCCCCCCGGATCGGACAGGTTGACCGTCACCGGCGGCAGGGGCAGCACCAGGCCGCCGCTGCGCGGCAAATCGCTCTGGCGCTCGATGCGCGCCCCGGCTGCCGGGGTCTGCGACGACGAGCCCGCGGAGCCAGAGGCCGGGGCCTTGCCCGGCGCGCCCTGCGGGGCCTCTATCGGTGCGTCCGCAGCCGTGGCCGGGGCCTCCTCCACGGGGGTGCGCAGGAAGAGCCACCAGTACGCGCCGATGCCCGCGCCGCCAAGCGTCATCAGCAATATCGCCAAAATAATGACGAGACGCTTGAGGCGCGATTTCTTGCGCGGCTTTTCCGCCTGTCCCTCGGGCAGGGCCGCCGCTTCCTTGTCCTTGTCCTTGGCCGCCATGGGCATCCTCTCCGGGAAAAATCAGGCGCGGGGCGCACGCCCCGCACGGCAAATCATGCAGCCATCATGCCACGGGCGCGGCGGCTTTTGCCGGACGCGGCCCGAAAATATCCGTGCCGATGCGCACGATGGTGGCCCCCTCGGCCACCGCCCCCGCAAAATCGCCGCTCATGCCCATGGAGAGCTCGGGCATGGCGATGCCGAGGTTCGAGCGCAGATTCTCCCCCAGGCGGCGCAGGCGCGCAAAATACGGCCGCGCCGCCTCCCCGGCGTCAAACACCGGGGGCAGGCACATGAGCCCGCGCAGGCTGAGGTGCGGGCACGCCGCCAGCACATGCTCACCCAGCGCCTCGGCCTCCTCCGGCAGCACGCCGGCCTTTTGCGGCTCCCCGCCGATGTTGATTTCCATGAGCACCGGCTGAAGCTGGCCCGTGACGACGAGCCGCCGCTCCAGCGCGTCGGCCAGCTTCACGGAATCGAGCGTGTGGATGAGCACAAAGTTCCCGGCCACCTGGGCGGCCTTGCGGCTTTGCACATGGCCGATCATGTGCCAGCGCAAATCTGCGGCCACGGGGTCGGCCGCAAGCTCCGCGCGCTTTTCCAGCGCCTCCTGCACATAGTTCTCGCCAAAATCCCGCTGCCCGTCACCAGCCACTGCAGCCACGGCCGACGCGGGCTGGAACTTGGAGACGGCCACGAGGAGAACATCCCCGGGCCTGCGCCCATTGGCCGTGCAGGCCCGGGCCAGGCGCTCGCGCACGCTGGCGAGGCGCGTCGCCAGCTCCCCGGGCGTCATTCGGCGCTCCCGCCGGAGGACTGCTCGAGCTCGCGCAGGAAGGCCGCGTCTTCCGTCCAGTTTTCCCGCACCTTGACCCAAAGCTCAAGATGCACCTTGGTGTCCACGAGCTGCGCGATCTCCTGCCGGGCCTCGCTGCCGATCTTCTTGATGCCCGCCCCGGCCTTGCCGATGATCATGGCCTTGTACATGGGGCGCGCCACATAGATGACGGCATGGATGATGGTGAGGCCGCGTTCCGGCTCCTCCTGCCAGCTTTCCACCTCCACGGCGACGCCGTAGGGCACTTCCTGGTGCAGGTGGAGGAAGAGCTTTTCGCGGATGATCTCCGCGGCCATGAAGCGCAGGGGCGCGGTGGAGACCTGGTCCTCGGGGAACTGCGCGGGCGCGATGGGCAGCTTGGACTCGATGAGCGCCCGAAGCTCGGCGAGGCCGTCGCCGTTCTGGGCCGACATCGGAAAGATCTCGGCGCGCGGCCAGAGCTCGTGCGCCCGCGTGAGCAGGGGCAGCATCCGGCTCTTGTCGGCGAACATGTCCACCTTGTTGGGCACAACGATGGTGGGGCGCTCGTCCTGGGCGATCGCCTCGCCAAGGGGGCCGAGATCGCGCTCCAGGTATTCAGGGTGGCGGATATAGAGATGCGCGTCCAGCACCAGCATGACCACATTGGCCTGACCGAGGCTCTGCCAGATGGCCTGCGTCATGGACTTGCTCAGGTGGCCGCGCAACTGGGCGACGCCTGGGGTGTCCATGAAGATGATCTGCGCGTGCTCGTCGGTGAAGATGCCCACAATCTGGTTGCGCGTGGTCTGCGGCTTGGGCGTGACGATGGTCACCTTCTGGCCCAGCAGGGCGGTGAGCCGGGTGGACTTGCCCGCATTGACGGGCCCGGCGATGGCCACCCAGCCGCTCCGGAACTCTTTATCAGGGGAATCGCTCAT
>CAMWTD010000153.1 GCA_947177085.1 uncultured Desulfovibrio sp. | reverse complement strand
GGCCGCTTCCGCCGCCGGCGGACCGTGGCGGAAAAGCCGCCGCACTGTGCTTGTGCCTGATTGTTTGCAAGGAGCGGGCCAATGGCGGTTTCCCGGCATGGGCCACGCGCTCCGGCTGCACTCCCGCATAGGCAGGGAGGATGCAAAAACAGGGCCGCCGCACCTTGCGATGCGACGGCCCCGGAAGGACGGTGTTTGCGGGTGAACCGGCTAGAGGCTTTTCCCCACCATGCGCACGAGGCGCAGGAGCTGGTTGGTGAAGCCCGCCTCGTTGTCGTACCAGATGAGGAGCTTGACCATGGTCTCGCGCAGCACCTGCGTGGAGAGCGCGTCCACCACGCCGCCGTAGGTGCTGCCCCGGTAGTCGATGGAGACGAGCGGCTCCTCGGAATAGCCCAGGTTCTCGCGCAGGGCGCCGAGGCTGGCCGCCCTGAGCGCGGCGTTGACCTCCTCGGCGGTGCAGCGCTTCTCCACCTCGCAGGTGAGGTCCACGAGCGAGCAGTCAAAGGTGGGGATGCGCACGGACATGCCGTTGATGCGGCCCGCGAGCTCGGGCATCACCACGCCCACGGCCTTGGCCGCCCCGGTGCTCGACGGAACCATGGAGACGCCGGCCGTGCGGCCGCGCCGCCAGTCCTTGTGGGTGCCGTCCAGAATGCGCTGGCTCATGGTGTAGGAGTGGATGGTGGTCATGAGGCCGTGGTCGAACCCGAAGTTCTCGTGGATGACCTTGACCGCCGGGGCGAGGCAGTTGGTGGTGCAGGACGCGGCCGAAAGGATGTTGTCCTTTTCGGGGTCATAGATGTCCTGGTTGACGCCCATGACGATCATGGCGTCCACGCCCTTGCCAGGCGCGGAGATGATGACCTTTTTCGCGCCGCATTCGAGATGGCGGGAAAGGCCCTCGCGATCCTTGATGGTTCCGGTGCTTTCCACCACCATGTCCACGCCGAGACGTCCCCACTCCCATTCGCCGGGCTTGCAGCGCGTCACCGTGATGTGCCGCCCGTTGACGATGAGGCCGTTCTCGTCGTGCCCCACCTCGCCCGGGAAGACGCCGTAGGTGGAGTCGTACTTGAAGAGGTAGGCCAGGGCGTCGTTCCCCGCCCGGGCATTGATGGCCGTGAAGATGATCTCGTCGTCATTGGCGAGCAGGCGGAGGAGATAGCGGCCGATGCGGCCAAAGCCGTTCATTCCCAGTGTGACGGGCATGCGTGCTCCTTGCGGCTTGGCATTGCCATGCCTGTGCAATGTGGCGCGTCAGTGCTGCGCGAATACTGCCGAAATTATCCGTCAAAAACAGCCTTTTCCGCGCTGGCTGCGTCAGAGAAAAATTTTCTTGGTCGAGTACTTGGATACACTCCCTGCGAAAATTTTTATCTTCCTTGCCAGCGCGGAAAAATCTTATTTTTTAGGATTCTTCCGACACCAGCACCCGTCTGGCGCTTCGCGCCAGCCGGGACATGGAATATCCCTCATCCACGCTCAATTTCGGTGCGTGGAGGCAAGGGGCGGCCTCACGCCTTGCCGGCGGAGCCCATGACGTCGCGGATCTTGTGGGCCACCATTTCCTTGACGGCCTCGCGCGCGGGCGCGAGGTAGGAGCGCGGGTCGAACTGCTCGGGGTGCTCCACGAAGAACTGGCGGATGGTGGCCGTGAGCGCCAGGCGGATGTCGGTATCCACATTGATCTTGCACACGCCCATGGTGGCCGCCTTGCGCAGCATGTCCTCGGGCACGCCCTTGGCGCCGCCCACCTTGCCGCCATACTCGTTGCAGAGCTTGACGAACTTTTCCGGCACGCTCGACGCGCCGTGCAGCACCAGCGGATAGCCGGGGAGCTTGGCGCTGATGGCCTCGAGCCGGGGGAAGTCCAGCTTGGCGTCGCCCTTGAACTTGTAGGCCCCGTGGCTCGTGCCGATGGCCACGGCCAGCGAGTCGCAGCCCGTGCGGGTGACGAAGTCCACCGCCTGGTCCGGATCGGTGTAGACATGCTCCGCCGAGGAGACATGCTCCTCCACGCCGGCCAGCTTGCCGAGCTCCGCCTCCACCCACACGCCGCGCGGATGCGCGTAATCCACCACTTTTTTGGTGAGGGCCACGTTTTCCTCATAGGGCAGGTGCGAGCCGTCGATCATGACCGAGGTGAAGCCGCCGTCGATGCAGTCGCGGCACATCTCGAAGGTCGGGCCGTGGTCGAGATGCACGACCACCGGGATGCCCGGGTCTTCCTGAAGGGCGGCTTCCACGAGCTTCATGATGTAGACCTGGCCCGCGTATTTGCGCGCCCCGGCGGACACCTGCAGGATGACCGGGGATTTCTCCTCGGCGGCGGCCCACATGATGCCCTGGATGATTTCCATATTATTGACGTTGAACGCGCCGATGGCATAGTGGCCCGCATAGGCGGCCGCGAACATCTCCTTGGGTCCGACAAGCGGCATGGCTGTCCTCCTTGGAATCGGGCTTGGGTTCCGGGGGCCGGGCCTCGCCCGGCCGGAAAAAGATGCGCTGATAGTGCCACAGATGCACGCAAAGCGCAAAGGCAAACTTTCCCCGCCGGGCCAGCCTGGCCGCCCGGCCCGCGGCGGCTCCGGCTCACGCTGCGCCCGGTATGCGGCCCGATATACCGGATGTCCGCCCCGCTGCGGCGATGGCCCGGGCGGCGTCCTCCATGCTCACCGGAGCCTTGTGGTCATAGATGCGGTAGTCGGCGCGCCGCGCCTCGGGGGTGAAGCTCGGCATGAGCACATTGGCCCCGGCCCTCAGGCCCCCGGCCTGCCCGCCAGGGGAAAGACTCGCCAGCGCCGTGGTGGCGGGCAGGTCCGCCTCCGGGAGCGCCAGGCGCAGCACGGAAAGGACGCGCAAATTCTGCGCCGCCGTGCCGCCCGGGGCATGGGCCAGCGGCGTTTCCGCCTGCGGGATGAAGGGGCCCGCGCCGCACATGGCGACGCCGAGCTCCCGCGCGAGCAGGATATCATCGGCGAGCGACTCCACGGACTGCCCGGGCAGCCCGGTCATGAAGCCCGTGCCCGTGGCATAGCCCAGATCCTTCAGCACACGCAGGCAGGCGACCCGCTCCGCGAGGGTGTGCCCCGGGTGCAGCCGCGCATAGAGGGCCGCGTCAGCGGTCTCGTGCTTGAGCAGGTAGCGCGTGGCCCCGGCCTCGCGCCAGAGGGCGTAGTCCCGCTCAGGGCGCTCGCCCACGCACAGGGCCACGGGCACGGAGAGGCTGCCCGTGATCTCGCGCACCACCTCGGCGAGCCACGCCGCATCCGCCGCTCCCTCGCCGGACTGGAGCACGATGCTGTCCACGCCCAGGGCCACGGCGCGGGCGGCGGCGTCCAGCACCTCCTGCTGACTGAGGGTATAGCGCGCAAGCGCCCGGTTCTGCGCGCGCAGGCCGCAATAGCGGCAGTTGCGCCGGCAGACATTGGAAAACTCGATGAGCCCGCGCACAAAGACGCGCTCGCCCTTGGCGCGCAAAAGCTCCCGCCCGGCAGCCGCGCGCACGGCTTCGCCGTCGGCGTCATTAAGAAGATGCAGGATCTCCGCCCGGTCCATGGCATTCGCTCCGTGACCCGAAAGTGGCGCACTTTGCCGCGCCTGTCCAGCGACCTCGCGCCGGATGCTTGACACATTTTGTAATTTCGTGCTACCAAACGTACACCTGTTCACCACAACACCGGAGGCCCCATGCGCAGCCCTCGTCTTGTCCTGTCCCTTGCGGCCCTTGTCCTCGTTCTCGCCTACAGCGCCCCGGCCCGGGCGCATTTCGGCATGGTCATCCCGTCCACGCCCACGGTGACGGAGAAGGGCGCTTCAGACCTCACCCTGGACATCGCCTTCGCCCACCCGCAGGAGCGCCAGGGCATGGTCATGGAAAAGCCCCGCGCCTTCACCGTCACCCGGGACGGCACAACCGAGGACCTGCTGCCCGCGCTCAAGGAGACCAACTTCCTCGACCACAAGGCATGGCAGGCCCGCTACAAGGTGTCCCGCCCCGGTGTCTATCAGTTCGCCGTGGAGCCGGAGCCCTATTTTGAGCCCGCGGAAAACGCCCTTATCATCCACTACGCCAAGACCGTGGTGGCCGCCTTCGGCGCGGAGGACGGCTGGGCCGAGCCGCTGGGCCTCAAGACCGAGATCGTGCCGCTGACGCGCCCCTTCGCCAACTACGCGGGCAACGTGTTCGCGGGCCGCGTGCTCCTCGACGGCAAGCCCGTGCCCGGCGCGGAGGTGGAAGTGGAATACTGGAACCGCGAGGGCAGACATGAGGCGCCCAACGAGTATTTTGTCACCCAGGTGGTGCGCGCGGACGAGAACGGCGTCTTTGTCTACGGCGTGCCCTGGGCCGGCTGGTGGGGCTTTGCGGCCCTTTCCGAGGGCGGCGAGCGGCCAGGCCCGGACGGCAAGCCCGTCAGCGTGGAACTGGGCGCGGTGCTCTGGACGAATTTTGCCGCGCCCATCGCGCACTAGCAGCCAATCAGGGGAACAACCATGCATATCGCGGAAGGCGTCCTCTCCCCGGCCGTGCTGGGGGCCGGGGCCGCGCTCGGCGCGGCGGGCGTGGCCTGGGGCCTGCGCCGCATGGACGGCGGCCGCATCATGGAGGTGGGCATCCTCTCCGCCGCCTTCTTCGTGGGCTCGCTTATCCATGTGCCCATCGGCGTCACCAGCGCCCATTTGCTGCTCACCGGGCTGCTCGGGGTGCTGATCGGCTGGGCGGCCTTTCCCGCCATCCTCGCGGCGCTCTTGCTCCAGGCCCTGCTCTTCCAGTACGGCGGCCTGACCACCCTGGCCGTCAACACCTTCACCATGGGGGGCTCGGCCGTGCTCGCCTGGTATGCGTGGCGCGGCATCCGACGCCTCTGGCCCGGGCGCACCGGCGAAAAAGTCGCGGCCTTCTGCGGCGGGGCGCTGGGCGTGGCCCTTTCCGCCCTCTTGACGGCGCTTGCCCTCGCCTTTACCAATGAGGGCTTCGCCACCGCCGCCAAGCTGCTTTTGCTGGCGCATTTGCCCGTCATGGCGGCCGAGGGCTTCATCACCATGATCACCGTGGGCTTCATCGCCCGCGTGCGGCCGGAAATGCTCGCCGGGGCCATGCCCGCGAGCCCCCCGGCAGCGGGCCCCCGCAAGGAGGACTGAACCATGCCCCGCCGCTTTCCCTTTTTGTCGAGCGTTCTCCCCCTAGCGCTCCTGCTTGCCGCGCTGACCGTTCCCACAGATGCCCTAGCGCACCGGGTGAACATCTTCGCCTGGGTCGAAGGCGAGAACATCGTGGTGGAGTGCGGCTTCAACCGCGCCGCGCCCGTGCGCGGGGGCCTGGTGACGGTCTATGACGCCGGGGACGGCAAGGAATTGCTCCAGGGCCGCACCAACGACCGCGGCGTCTTTGTGTTCCCCGTGCCCGAGCCCGTGCGGGTGGGGCACGGGGAACACAAAGA
>CAMWTD010000152.1 GCA_947177085.1 uncultured Desulfovibrio sp. | reverse complement strand
ACTACGCCAACGAGCGCGGCGGCATCATCGCCCCGGTGGAGAGCAAGAATTTTCTTTCCCTGCCGACCCTGCGCATCGAGCCCGGGTCGGAGGACGCGACGCCCTATCTTGCGCGCCTGCTCAAGGATTTGCAGGCCGGGCGGCTGCCCATCGAGGCCGGCGCCATCGCGCAGGTGACGCTGAGCCCCTCGCGCGGGGTGGAGCTCTATCTGGAAGACCGGGAAATGCGCCTTGCCGTCGCCACGGACGACTGGGATGGCAACCTCGCCCGGCTCGGCATGGCCTTGGGAGATCTGGCGCGCCGGCACGAACTTGGCGGGGTGCGCGAGGCGCGCGCAGTGGATGGAAATGTCTGGGTTATCCGCAACCACGTCGCGCGGCGTGACGACAAGCCGCAGGGCGGGGTCCCGGGCCAGTGAGGAGAGGGAAGATGAACAAATCCGCGCTCATCGTCGGCCTTGACATCGGAACGACGAAAATCTGCGCCGTGGTGGGCGAGCTCACGGATACGGGCCAGGTGGACGTGGTGGGCATCGGCACCAGCGTCTCCACGGGTTTGCGGAAGGGCGTGGTGGTCAATATCGAACAGACGGTGCAGTCCATCCGCAAGGCGGTGGAGGATGCGGAGCTCATGGCGGGCTGCCAGATCCACTCTGTCTATGTGGGCATCGCGGGCAGCCACATCATGGGCATCAACAGCCACGGGATCATCGCCGTCAAGGGCGGCGAGGTGACCCAGCGCGATGTGGACAGGGCGCTGGACGCCGCGCGCGCCGTGGCCATCCCGCTGGATCGGGAGGTCATCCACATCCTCCCCCAGGAATATATCGTGGACAGCCAGCGGGGCATCGCCGACCCGCTGGGCATGGCGGGCGTGCGCCTCGAGGTGGATGTGCACATCGTCACCGGGGCCGTTTCCTCGGCGCAGAACATCGTGCGCTCCTGCCACAGGAGCCAGCTTGAGGTGGCCGACATCGCGCTCGAGTCCCTCGCGTCGGCCAAGGCCGTGCTCACCGAGGAGGAGCGCGAGATCGGCGTGGCGCTGGTGGACCTTGGCGGCGGCACGACGGACATCGCCATCTTCGCCAATGACGCCATCAAGCACACGGCGGTGCTCGCCCTGGGCGGGCAGAACCTCTCCAATGACATCGCCTTCGGCCTGCGCACGCCCGTGGCCGCGGCGGAGAAGATCAAGGTCAAGTACGGCTGCGCCCTCACCGACCTGCTCGGCCCCGGGGACGAGTTCATCGAGGTGCCGAGCGTGGGCGGCCGCGAGCCGCAGCGCCTTTCGCGCCGCCTTTTGGCGGAGATTTGCGAGCCGCGCATGGAGGAGATCCTCTACCTTGTGGACCAGTCGCTGGAGCGCTCCGGCTACAAGAAGCTCATCGGCGCGGGTGTGGTGCTCACCGGTGGCACGGCCCTCATGGACGGCTGCCAGGAGCTTGGCGAACAGATTTTCGGGCTGCCCACGCGCATCGGCTATCCGCGCAATGTGACGGGCCTCAAGGATGTGGTCAACAGCCCCAAGTTTTCCACGGCAGTGGGCCTTCTGCGCTACGGGGCGGAGCGGGAGCTCTCGGGCCAGAAGAAATTCAGCGTGCGCAACGAGACCGGCATTTTCGACGGCGTCCTCGCGCGCATGAAAAAATGGTTTTCGGACATTTCATAGGCGTCCGGCACATGCGGGACGCCACAGGCGGGCACTCGGGCACAGCAACCAAGGAGAGGCAAGATGACGCAGTCCATCGTTGACGACATCGACACCGGCAAACTGGGCAACGCCGACATCAAGGTCATCGGCGTCGGCGGGGGCGGCGGCAATGCCGTGCGCCACATGATCGATTCCGGCCTGCGCGGTGTGCAGTTCGTCTGCGCCAATACGGACCTTCAGGCCCTCAACGCCAATGACAAGGCGCTCAAGGTGCAGCTTGGCGAAAAGCTCACCAAGGGCCTTGGGGCGGGCGCGAATCCGGCCATCGGCCGCGAGGCGGCGGTGGAGAGCGTCAGCGCCATCCGCGAGGCCATCGGCGATGCGGACATGGTTTTCGTGACCGCCGGCATGGGCGGCGGCACGGGCACTGGCGCGGCCCCCGTGGTGGCGCAGGCCGCCAAGGAGCTGGGCGCGCTCACCGTGGGCGTCGTCACCACGCCCTTCAGTTGGGAGGGCATCAAGCGCAAGCGCGCGGCCGAAGCGGGCCTTGAGGAATTTCGCAAGCATGTGGACTGCCTCATCACCATCCCCAATGACCGCCTGCGCACCGGCGCGCCCAAGATGTCCAAGGTGCCCTTCACCGAGATGCTGCACCGCGCCAATGACGTGCTCTATTATGCCGTCAAGGGCATTTCCGACATCATCGGCAGCGAGGGCCTCATCAACCTTGACTTTGCCGATGTGCGCACGACCATGAAGGAATCGGGCCCGGCGCTCATGGGCACGGGCATGGCCTCGGGCGAGAACCGCGCCCGCGAGGCGGCGCAGCGCGCCATCAACAGCCCCCTGCTTGATGATGTCTCGCTGGAGAACGCCAAGGCCATCCTCTACAACATCACCGCGCCCATGGACCTCTCCGGCGAGGAAATCGAGGAGATCGGCACGCTCATCGACGAGGCCGCGCCCGCCGAGGCCAATATCATCTTCGGCGTGGTGCTCGACGACACCATCGGGGACGAGCTCCACCTTACGGTCATCGCCACGGGCATCGAGCCCGCCCAGACGCCGGCCGAGCCCGAGGCCGCGCCGGAGGGCCAGGCCCGCGTGACGGATTTCAGCAAGCCCGGGCCCGGCGCTCTCTCCGCGTCCCCGCGTCAGCGTCCGCTGCAGCAGGGAAGCCTGGTGCGCCAGGAGGAAGCCGCGGCCGAGCAGCGCCCGTCGCGTCCCTCGCGCCGGGAGGAAGTGCAGCGCTGGTACGCGGAAAACGACAACCGGCCGCCCTACCTCGTCAAGCGGGGGGCGCAGGGGCAGGAGCGCCGTCGTGCGCACCGTCCCGGGGCCGATGACTTCATCTATGATGAAGACGATTTCGAGATTCCCACCTTCATCAGGACCCAGCCCAACTAGCGGTAGCCTGTTGAGAGCCTGAGAGCAACGCGGCCCCCGGGCCGCAGCCATACCTTTTCAGGGCTAGCCTCTTCGGCCCTGAAATGCCCGCCGGGAGCCCCATTGGGGGGCTCCCAGTGCGGGGCATGGCAAAAGAGAGGAGCCATGTCCTATTTCGGCCCCAGACATGCGGAAACCACGCTGCCGTGCCCAAAGTGCGGCGCACCGCTCAGCATCGAGCGCTCCTGCCGGGAAGTGCGGATGCGCTGCCCCGCCTGCGGAAAGAGCTTTCCGCTGAAGGATTTCATCGGCAACGCCGACGAGGCCATGGAGCGGTTCCTCGAAAACGTCTATTGCGACCGAATCTAGCGTCCGCCTTTTCTTCTCCTCGCCATCGCGCTCAGCTACGGCGCGTCAAAGCGGTCAAAGCTGAGCGTCAGGCCCGCGCGGCCCTGCGTCGCCGAGCGCAGGGAGGTGGAAAAGCCGAAGAGCCGCCGCAAGGGGGCCGTGCCGCGCAAAAGCTTGCGGCCTGACTGGTCCTCCACGTCTTCCACCTTGCCGGCCGCCGTGGTGAAGAGCCCGATGGCCGCGCCCAGAAATTCCTCGGGAACAGTGATCTTCGTCTTCATGATGGGTTCCAGCGTGAGAGGGCGCGCGCCGGAAAGCGCCTCGCGCAGGGCCTGCGCCGCGGCCATGCGGCATCCGGGCACAGTGGTTAGGCCCTCGCTGCGCTCCACCCCGGTGATGACCACCTCCACATCCACCACGGGCCAGCCCGTGGCAACGCCGCTTTGCAGGCCGTCGCGAACGCCTTCCAGTGCCGCCTCCAGAAAGGCTGGGGGCAGCAGCTTGCGCGCCTCGCGCTCGTCCTTTGGCAGAAAGTCGCCCACCAGCACAAGGTTGCCCGAGTCGCGCGGCCGTGGGCAGACGCGCAGTGCCACGTCGCCCTGCTGGCGCTCCTTGCCGAATTCCCGGTCAAAGACCGCGTGGGCGTCGGCTTCGCGGCTCACGGTCTCGCGAAGCACGGCCTGCGGCTGCCCGGCGCGCGGGCTTATGCCGTACTCGCGCCGGATGCGCTCCTGCAACACATCCAGATGGAGCTCGCCCATGCCGGAGACCATGCGCATCCCCGAATCCTCATCCAGGCTGTAGGTGAGGGTGGGGTCCTCCTCGGCAAAGCGGGCGAGGGCCTCGTCAAGTGTCTTGCCTTCGTCGGCGTTGCGTGGCTCAAGAGCCAGCGTGATGACCGGCGGCTGCGCGCTGATTGCCTCCAGGCGCGCGTCCAGTCCGCGGCCGCAGCAGGTGTCTCCGGTGTGCGCCGAGCGCAGCCCGACGAGCGCGGCAATGTCGCCCGTGCCCACGCTTTCCAGTTGTTCGCGCCTGTCGGCATGGAGGCGGAAGATGCGGCCGACGCGCTCGGCCTGTTCGTTGGGCGCTCCTTCGGGACTCGTCCCGAGTACGCGCACGGTTTCCCCTTCGCGAAGACTGCCCGCATAGACGCGGGCAAAGGCGAGCTTGCGGCCGTTTTCCACCAGCACCTTGAAGACCAGCGCGGTCAGCGGGGCCCCGGGATCCGGCTCAATGGACACCTGCGCGCCGGTAGGGGTTTCGGCCAGAGGCGGCGGCACGTCCAGCGGAGAGGGCAGATAGTCGCGCACGCCGTCCAGAAGGGGCTGCACGCCCATATTGCGCAGCGCCGAACCGCAAAAGACCGGCACAAGGGCGCGCGCGAGCGTGGCCCGGCGCAGGGCCGCGCGGATGTCTGCCTCAGCGGGCTTCCCCTCGAGCCAGAGTTCGAGGAAGGCGTCGTCAGCCTCGGCGAGGCGCTCCAGCAGGGTCTCGCGCCAGGGCGCGGCCGCCGCGGCCTCCTCCTGGGACCACGGAGCGCGCGTCACGGTACTCCCCTGGTCGTCGGGGCTGAAGGTCACGGTCTCGCAAGTGATAAGATCAAGCACGCCCGCAAAGGCCTCACCCTGGCCGAGGGGAGCGGTCACGGCCACGGCATTGGCCTTGAGGCGGCCGCGCATGGCGTCAAGCACGGCGGCAAAGTCCGCGCCAAGGCGATCCAGCTTGTTGACAAAGGCAATCTTGGGCACGCCGAACTGCTCGGACTGCCGCCAAACGGTCTCGGATTGCGGCTCCACGCCGCCCACGGCGCAAAATACGCCCACCGCCCCGTCGAGCACCCGCAGGCTGCGCTCCACCTCGATGGTGAAGTCCACATGGCCCGGCGTGTCAATGATGTTGAGCGTGGCCTCCCCCCAGGTGCAGGTAGTGCAGGCCGAGGCGATGGTGATGCCGCGCTCCTGCTCCTCGGGGAGATAGTCCATGGTGGCCGAGCCGTCATGCACTTCTCCCATGCGGTGGATCTTGCGGCTGTAAAAAAGCATCCGCTCGGTGAGGGTGGTCTTGCCCGCATCGATATGGGCGATGATGCCCAGGTTGCGGATACGCCGGATGGCGCGCAGTGCCGGGC
>CAMWTD010000151.1 GCA_947177085.1 uncultured Desulfovibrio sp. | reverse complement strand
CTCAGGCTCGGCACACCCCGCGGTCTTCAAAAATCTTGAACGATCCCTGCCTGTTGTGATATTTTCTCAAATTTTTCCGGAAAAATCGAAATCGTCCCTAAAGCACTCTTGCCCCCGTGCCGATAAGGCCGGTGTTGAGTGGAAGTAGCGGTATCCGTGCGCCTTGCGCGCGGGAATATCGGCGTCATCCGTCTGCAGGGAAGCAGTGAACCATTCAAGGAGGAATGGACATGTCGCTGATTCTGAATCACACATCCTTTGAGCCGCTTTCTCAGCGGCCCGACGAACCACCGGGAAATCACCAGGACCTCTCAAAAATCGACAGATACCTCGACATTCTTGAAGACAACAAAAACGCCAGCCGCTTTGTGCCCAACGACGCGGCCGTGGCGCTGGACATGGCCGGTTTCGTGCGTCGCCGCGTGGGCGGCGGCCGCCCCGGACCGGCCCTTTCCGCCGCCAGGCTGGCGCTGGCACTTGTGCAGCCCTGCGAGGAAATGCCCACCCAATAGGAGCGCTTCGCGAGGTTTGCGCCCTGAAAGATGCACATCACACGCATCACCTTTCCGACATGAAGGCGACGCCGATTTCCGCTTCACACGCAATCCATTCGACATGCCAAAGGGGGGCCTCACGGCCCCCTTTTTCTTGCCCGCCGCGGCGCATGGCCGCCGAGCGGCTGACTGTCATCACCCCATGCCGCTGGCCCCTTCTGCTTTTCCCGAACTGAAAGCTGTCATCCGCCGCGCCGACCTCTCCCGGGCCCTCCCCCCGGGCGCGCCTTGCGCTGCAGGCCGCCATCTGGTAGATTGCGCCTTTCCGCGGGGGCGATGACCGTCCCCGTCCGCACACGCATTTTCCCGAGGGGAGCCCAGCATGAAAAAGAGTTTCTGCGGCGCGCTTCTGGCCGGCCTGCTCACCCTGATCTTCGCGCAGGGGAGCTTCGCCGCCGAGGCCAAGACCTACGTCAACGGCATCGACCCCAACTATCCGCCCTTCGCCTATGTGGATGAAAAAACCGGCCAGCCCGCCGGTTTTGACGTGGATTCCATGAACTGGATCGCCAAGAACATGGGCATCAACATCGAGCACAAGCCCATGGCCTGGGACGGCATCATCCCGGCCCTTTTGGCCAACCAGATCGACATGGTCTGCTCCGGCATGAGCATCACGCCCGAGCGCGCCAAGATGGTGCAGTTCTCCGACCCGTACTGGACGGTCTCGCGCGTCTTCGTGGTTCCGGCCGATTCCACGCTCACGGTGGAGGAGATCCTGAGCAAGCCCATCAAGGTGGGCGTGCAGCGCGGCACTTCCGAGGCCAATGCCCTGAAGCAGGAGCAGCAGGCCAAGGGCTATCCCATGGAGCTGCGCTTCTATGATTCCGCGCCGCTCGCCGTGGAAGACCTGCTCAACGGCCGCATCCAGGCCGCCCTCATGGACGAGCTCCCCGCCGACGACGCCATCTCCAAGGGCCGCGCCGTGAAGAAGGCCGGCACGCATGGCGAGCCGGACGGCTTCGGCGTCGCCATCCGCAAGGAGGACAAGGACCTGCGCGCGCTGGTGGACGAAGGCTACCGCAAGCTCAAGGCCGATCCCTACTGGCAGGAATTGCAGAAGAAGTATCTGCACAAGTAAGGCGTGGCCAAGGCCGGTTTTGTCTGGAACCGGCGCTAGGCCCGCGTTTCGCTCCGGAACCTTTCGCCCCGCGCGCACGCGGGGCGAAAGGTTCCGGGGCCGCGGCAAGCGGGGCGCAGCCCCCGCATGAACCCGTGGCGACCGCGCCCGGGCCCGGTGAAAACCCAGGAACGCCACGCCCATGCATTCGCTCTTTGTCGTCATTGAGGCGCTGCCCGCCATTTTGCCGGGCATCCTCGTCACTGTGGGCAATGTGGCCGCGTCTCTCGCCATGGGGCTGGCCCTGGGCGTGCCCTTTGCCGTGGCGCAGGTCTATGGCCCGGCGTGGAGCCGCCGCCTCGTGCGCCTCTATGTGTGGTTTTTCCGGGGCGTCCCCATCCTCGTCCTGCTCTTCCTCTTTTACGGCTTCTTCATCAGCCTGGGGCTCCCCGCCGATCCATTCCTCATCGCCTGCCTGGTGCTCGGCTGCACCAGCACGGCCTACCAGTCGCAAATCTTCCGCGGGGCCATCGAAAGCCTGCCGCGCGGGCAGTTGCAGGCCGCGCGGGCCCTCGGCATGAGCGACGTCACGGGCATTGCGCACATCATCCTGCCGCAGGCCCTGCGCCTCTCCATCCCCGGCTGGGCCAACGAATTTTCCATCCTGCTCAAGGATTCGGCCATCTGCTTCGTGCTCGGCACGCAGGACATCATGGCCCGCACCTCCTTTGCCGCGGCGCGCACCCACGAGCACCTGGCGCTCTATGCGGCGGCGGGCGCCATCTATTTTCTCCTGACCTGGGTGGTGCTCCGGCTGCTGCGCCGCCTGGAGGACAAGGTCCATGTGCCCGGCTACTCCACCGGCGGCAGCTTCGACATGGGCGAACCGGCCTGAGCGGCCCGCACAAGCAAGAGGAAAGCCAAATGAGCGCAGATCAGGACGTCGTGCTGCGGGTGGAGCACATCTCCAAGCGGCTGGGGGGCAAGCTCATTCTGGATGACTGCTCCCTCGACGTGCGCCGGGGCGAGCTCATGGTGCTCATCGGGCCCTCGGGCGCGGGCAAGAGCACGCTGCTCCAGTGCATCGACTGCCTCATTCCGCCGGACACGGGCGAAATCTGGCTGGATGGCGAGCGCCTTGAACGCGACGACAAGCGCAAGCTCTGCGCCTTCCGCGCCCAGGTTGGCATGATTTTTCAGGAATTCAATCTTTTCGACCACCTGACGGCCGAAGAAAACGTGGCCATCGCCCTGCGCAAGGTGCGCGGCATGTCGCGCAAGGAGGCCAGGGAAAGGGCGCTGGACGAGCTCGCGCGCGTGGGCCTTGCGCGGCGCGCCCTGCTCTATCCCGCGCAGCTCTCGGGCGGCCAGAAGCAGCGCGTGGCCATTGCCCGCGCGCTCGCCATGGACCCCAAGGTCATGCTGCTGGACGAGCCCACTTCCGCGCTGGACCCGGAACTGGTGGGCGAGGTGCTGGCCGTCATCCGCGACCTTGCGGCCGGGGGCATGACCATGGTCATGGCCACGCACCAGATGGATTTCGCCCGCGCGCTCGCCACGGAAATCCTGTTCATGGAGCGCGGGCGCATCATCGAACGCGGCGCGCCCGCGCAATTGCTCGCCGACGGCGCGGGGACGCGAACCCGCGATTTCTGCCTGCGCATCCTCGAAGTCAGCATCTAGCGCACGCCCGGACCTGGGCTGCCTCAGGAAAAATCCCTGGCAGCACGCCTCAGCGGTTCTCCCCAGCCTACTGCCGCGCCGGCCCGGAGCTGCTCCAGGTGCCGTCCGTCGTCCCCTCGCTGGCCGTCTTCTCCTCCTTGGGCTGCCCGGGCATGAAGCGCTGCAGATCGCGCGAGACCTCAAAGGTGCGCAGTTCCGCAGCCGCAGCCTGGGCGAAGGGCGAATCCGGGAAGCGGCGCACGATGTCCTCAAGCAGGGCCTCGGCGCGCGAGGCGTCCCCGAGCTTGCGGTAGAGGCGCGCCTCGCGGAAGCGCAGACCCGGATATTCCTCCGAATCCTGCGGCACATAGGCGTTGTAGCGCTCCACCCATTGCAGGGCCTCGGGGATGCGGTTGCCCACCTCGCAAATATCCATCAGGGCCGCCGTGGCCTCCTTGATGCGCTGCGGGTCCGCCTTGTCGGAGCGTTCGTCCTGGAGGCGGGTGAAGAGCTCGATGACGCGGCGATTGGTCTCGTAGGCGTTGCGGATGTCCTTGCGGGCTTCGGCGTCGCGCGCGAGAAAATAGGTGGCGTAGGCCTGCTGGTAGAGGGGTATGTCCGTCCTTTCGGCGAGCCTGCGCCACATGGCGAGCGCCGGAGCGCCCAGGTTGAGGTTCTGCGAGGAAAGCGCCAGCGCATAGTCGAGCTGGTTGCGCAACTGCGGCTGGAGGTTCCAGCCCTCAACGAGCTTGCCGAGGTCGAGGATCTTGTCCCAGGCCCCGTTTTTCAGGTAGTGGTTGAAAAACTGCGAGAAGGCGGCCTCGCCGTAGTCCGGATCCATGGGGCCCTTGAGGAAGTCGGCCATGAGCTCGAAGGCCTTGTCCTCATTGCCCCGCTCAAGCCAGCCCTGGGCCAGCGCATAGCGCAGGCGGGGATCCACCTCGCCATAGCGCTCGCGCACCAGCGGGAAGCCGTTCCAGAGCAGGAGGATGCGGCCGTAATTCTGCTCGGCAAGCGAATTGGCGAGCTCCTTGTTGAAGGCCTGCCAGAGGATCTCGCGCGCCTGCGGCACGTCGCGGTGCTCGGGATAGGCGTCGATGAAGTCCGCGGCCTTGCCCATGGCTTCGGGATACTGGCGGTCCCAGTAGAGCCACATGGCCTGCTTGAGGCGCGCGAGCACCGCCTCGGGCGTGGTGTCGGACGACGCGGCGAGGTCCGAATACACCTGCCAGAGCGGCGGCTCGCTGCCGCGCGCGAAAACCCGGGTCATCTCGTCATAGGTGATGGGCGACTCGTAGATGCCCTTTTCCGCCAGGCGCAGGCGCGCGGTAATGGCCGCCGGGGAGTCCGGGAAGTCCCGCACGAGGTCATTATAGATAAATTCCGCCGCCTGCTTATTGCCCTGCCGAAGGTAGTCGTCCCCCATCTTGAGCAGCAGGCTGTCATTGCCCTGGCGCTTGGGGTCGAGGTTGACATAGAGCCAGTTGAGGTCCATGGCCGCGTCGCCGCGGCCCATTTTTTCGTCATTGGCCGCCTGGAGGAGCAGAAATTCCGGGTCCTCGATGTAATAGCGCGGCCAGCGCTTGCTGATAAAGTCGAGGATGACCTGGGCGCGGTCATGCTTGTCCTGGTTGACCAGGGCGCGTGCAAGGCCCACCGAGGCCGCCTGGAGCTGCGAGGATTCGGGATACTTGTCGAGCACGATGCCGAAGGACTGCTCGGCCTCGGCGTTGAGGCCGTTCTTGAGCTGCGCCTCGCCGAGCGCGGTGAGGCCCTGCGCCACCCCGGGATAGTCGGGGAAGCGCCGCAGAAGGGCGATGATATAGCCCTGCGCCTCGCCGAGATTGCCCACATTGGCGTTGGCGAGCCCGAGGCGCAGCAGGGCGTCTGGCACGCGCGGCGAACGCAGGTTGGCGTTCATGGCCTCGTTGGTGGAGGAGACGATGGGCTCGAAGCCGGCCAGCGGATTGTCGGCATAGCGAGCCCAGAGGCAGTCGCTGATGCGGTAGAGCGCCCTTTCCAGCAATTCGGGCGAAATATTGGGGAGCTGCCGGATGGCCTCAAAGGCGGGCAGGGCCTCGTCATACTTGCCCTCGTCCATGAGCGCCTCGGCCGCGGCGAACATCTTGTCCGGCTCCGGCGGCTTGGGCACAGGATTGCCCTGCTCGTCCACATAGATGACTTCGCGCGGCTTCTCGGGCTCCGGTGGCGGCGCGGCCTTCTCCCCGAGGGGCAGCCCCACCGTGCCGGACGCCGCCGCCCCCGTGGCCTGCCGCCCCTGA
>CAMWTD010000150.1 GCA_947177085.1 uncultured Desulfovibrio sp. | reverse complement strand
CGGCGCATGAGCGTCCCGGTTAGCTGGATGACGGAAACCAGCTCGTTCAGCATGGGGCGGCCGGCGAAAAGCCTGGTGGTGGCGTCGGCTTCGGTAAGGGGCTTGAGGGCGGGAGCCGGCGGCGTTTTCGCGCTTTTGTCTTCTCCCGCACTTTGATTTGCATCCATTTCACCCGCGGCCGGGGCGTCCTTTCCGGGCGTTGCGCTTGCGGCCGGCCGCTCCCGGCGTGAGGCCGCGGCCTGAATTGCAGCCTCGGGGCCGGCGTCCTGGGAGAACGCCGCTTGGGCTTCCACGCCTTCTCCCGCTCCGCCTTCCGCTTCCGCACTGGCGTCGCGCCGGGCGGCCATGGCCCGGCTGAGCTGCCACTGGCGCTCGGCCGCCACCTGTCGCTGGCGTTCCTCCCGCTCCCGGGAAAAGGCATTGAGGCTTTCGCGGATATCCTGGCTCAGGGCGTCCCCCGCCGTTTCACCCATGGCCTTGCCAAGCCCGGCCTCAAGGGCGGCCAGCATGGCCTCCGGGCTCTCCGCGGTCATGCAGATGCGGGCAAACCTGTCCTGCGCCTTGGGGGTGACTTCGAGGCTCTGGGCGAGGGCCTCGGCCGCCTCGTCATAGGCGTGTTCGCGGATAAGGCGGTGCGCCTCGGCCAGGAAGGGGCTGCGCGCATCCGGGTCATCCTGCAAAAGGCGCGCATAGGCCGTGCGGGCGCGATGCCAGCGCCGGGCGCGCACAAAGGTTTCGGCCGCGCGCGCAAGCCAGGCGTGAAAGCGCGGCATGTCGCCCTTGCCCTTCCAGGCCGCGGCCATACCGAGTTCGGCCTCCCCCTTGATCTGCGCGCTGCGCAAGGCCCGCTGGAAGGCGCTGATGGCGTGGTTCCAGCGGTTTTCCCCCAGGCAGCGCATCCCCACCCGAAAATAGTCTTCCGGCTGGCGATTGGGCCTGAGCAGCAGCCCATAGGTGGCGAGCGCGGCGTCAAAAGCGCTGGTGTCCGCATGTTGCGCGGCAACCCGCAACTGGTCGAGCCGGGCCCGCTCCGCAAGGAGCGAGGCGAGCTTTTCCTGGAGCGCGGGCACGGAATACGGCCGCCCGAGCAGCGCGCTCGCGCCGCTGCCGAGGGTCTTGAGCTGTTCGGCCTCGCTGTCATTGGGCAGGATGAGGAGCACGGGCATGGCCAGAAGGCGCGGGTGCAGCCGCAGGATGGCGCAAAACTGCTCGCCGTCCATGTCCTCCAGCTTTTGGGTGCAGACGATAATCTCCGGTGAAAAACCCGGCTTGGCCGGGCTGATGCCCGCCAGCATCCGCGCGGCCGCCACGCCCGAGGTCATCACCCGCACGTCGGCCGCCCCGGCCTCGCGCAGCGCGCGCTTGTCCAGCGCGCCGAGTGCTTCGCTCTCGCACAGGAGCAGCACGGCAGGGAGATTGGGGGTGGCGGCCATGCGGGCGTGGACCTCCGCTCGGGAACAGGATGGGCGGATGAGCGGCGCAAGCCGCCCGGGGATGCCGCAGCATAGCCCGGTCACAGCGTATCCGCAAGCGCGCCGCGGCGGGACGCCCGAACGCGGGACGCCCACCGGGAAGTGCGCCATCAGCGCTCCCGGCCTCTGGGATGGTGGGTTTCCGTCCGCGCCCGGAGCGCATCTCGGAGCAGCCCGGACGCGGACGGAAAGAAAGGCAGACTGTGGCGGCCCAGCGCCTACATGGCGCTCAGCATTTCCACATCTTCGCTGGAAAGCAGCTTGTCAAGGTCCAGCATGATCAGCAGGCGGTCCTGAAGCTGGCCCACGCCGCTGATATAGTCGGACTCCACGCCCGCCACCACCGGCGGCGGCGGCTCCACCGTGCTCGCGGGAATGCGGAGCACCTCCGAAACGGCGTCCACCACGAAGCCCACGATGATGTTGTTGATCTCGATGACGATGATGCGGGTGTTCTTGTCGTGCGCCTTGGGCGCAAGGCCGAAACGCCGCCTCAGGTCGATGATCGGGATCACCTTTCCCCGCAGGTTGATGACGCCTTCCACAAATTCCGGCGCACGGGGCACCTTGGTGATCTCCATGGTGCGGATGATCTCCTGCACCTTGAGGATGTTCACCCCGAATTCCTCATCGCCGATGCTGAACGTCACCAGTTGCAGGAGTTCATCATCCTGCTTTTTCAGGCTTGGATCCATATCCGCTCCCTCATCTCACTGGCGTCCTGCGCGGCGGAAAAACCCGACAGCCGCGCCGCACATGCTTGGTCACACTATGCCTTATCGTCCCGGGCGTAAAGTTCACTAGGGCGGAAGCGAAAAAACGCTTCAGAACATGGGTTCGCCCGGCGCGGGGATGCGCTCGGGGAAGGTCGCGCCAAGGGCGCGCTGAAGGTCGTCCACGGTGTAAAGATCCCGCAAGACCAAGGGTTTTTCCGCCAAGTCCCCGGCGGGGAAGAGCGCTGTGAGCGGAATGCTCTTGCTGCCGAGCATTTCGAGCAGGCGCACGGCGTAGGCGTTGGGCCGCGTCAGGTCCACGCGGACGAGCTCCATGCCGTGCCTGGCCTGCCACTCGCGCAGGCGCTCCCCGGTGAGTACCGTGGCCTCAAGGAACTTGCAGTTGGGACACCAGTCCGCTGTAAATTCCAGCAGCATCGGCTTCTTGCCGAGCGTGGCCGTGAAATATTCCGGCGAGAAATCGCGCCACTGGGGAAGCGGCGTCACCGGCCTGAGCACCCAGACAACAGCCAGCCCGAGCAGGACACAGCCGGCAACGCCCAGAATGCGCCGGCGCAAGAGCGGGGCGGAAAGCGAGCAGTAGCGCCCCCACAGCCACGCGCAGAGGGCGACCACCAAAAGGACGCTCAGGACCTGCATGTGCTTTTCCACAGGCAGGATGGAGAGGAGATAGAGCGCCGTCGCCAGCAGCAGGAAGCCGAGCAGGTGCTCAAAAACGTGCATCCAGGGCCCGGGCCTCGGCAGGATGCGCACCAGGGAAGGCCAGATGCTGAAAATGAGGTACGGCAGCGCCATGCCGAGCCCAACGGACCAGAACACCACCACCAGCACAAAGAGCGGCTGGGTGAAGGCCCATCCGAGCACCCCGCCGAGCAGCGGCCCGCTGCACGGCGTGGCGAGAAAAGTGGAGACAAGCCCCGTGAGGTAGGCGTTGAGCCGTGGATGATGCCCGGAAGCCTCGGGCTTGAGGTCAAAAGTCGGCAGCGTGAAAACGCCAAGCATGGAAAGCCCCATGAGGAACACCAGAAGGAGCATCACCAGCAGGATTGCCTGGTTCTGGTAAAGCTGGCCCCACATGAGGTCGGCAAGGCCGAGAAGCAGGGCCAGCAGCGTGAACAGCGTCAGGATGCCCGCGGCAAAACAGAGATTGTGCTCCCGGAAACGCCGCAACTGCGCCCCGCGGCCGCCCCCCATGAGTAAGAGGCCGCTGAGCTTGAAAGTCAGCACCGGCAGCACGCAGGGCATGGCATTGAGGAGGAGACCGGCCAAAAGCCCGAGAAAGAGCGCCTTCCCGAGGCCGAAAATCTCCAGTTCGGCGGCGGCATAGCGGGGTTGGAGGCTGAGGTCGAAATCTTCGGGCGGCGGCAGGGCCGTGGCCTCGGGGGGAAGCGCGCCCGCCGCGCTTTCGTCCGCGGGGGCGTCCGGCTCGGTGTCCTGCTCCAGGGCGCGCGGCGGGGGCGCCGCGCCCTCCTCCACCAGCAGCACATCCGGGCTTTCCCCGGAGGTGGCCGCCCCCAGCGCGCCTCCCGAAGCCTCCAGAAGCGCCTCGGCCGGGATGCGCCAGTCGCGCCCGGCAAGCTCCGGCAGGTGGTCGGGGATAGTCCCGGTGAGGCTTTGGCTCACGGGCAGGCAGTGGCGGTCCGAGCAGAGCAGCATCCGCAGTTCAGCCGCATAGAGACGCCCCGGCGCTTCCCCGGGGAGGAGCGTGAGCAGGATGACATCCCCCTCATAGGTGGAAACGGTGCTCTCCGGGTCAAACTGGTCGCGCTGCAGGGAACCTGCCGGGTACAGCACGGGCATGAGGCCCTTGCCTTCAAGGGTGACGTCGAGGCTGGTGGGGCGGCCGGTCTCCGCCGCCCCATGGGCATAGGCGTGGTAGCCCTCGGGGATGCGGTAGCGCATCGCCCCCACCACCGCGTCGCCGTGGCGCGCAAACTCCAGCGTGGGGGCCACGTCTGTGGCGTGCGCGGGCGCGCCCCACCCGAGGAGGCCGCAGCAGGCGAGGATCAGCGCGAGAAGGAATATGTGCGGCATGACCTAAAAAACCACGGGCAGCCGGGAAGGCGCATTTTTTTCAGAATGGCGAAAAAACATTTGACAACTCTGCGCCGGCTGCATATGCTGCCTTTTGTTGCGGGTCATTAGCTCAATTGGTAGAGCAGCTGACTCTTAATCAGTTGGTTCGGGGTTCGAGTCCCTGATGGCCCACCAGTTTTCAAGCCCTTGCGGGAAGCCCCGTGAGGGCTTTTCTGTTGCCGCCGGGACTCCCTGTGCTGCCCAGCCCGTGCGCCGGAATGCTTCATGGCCCCCTTATAGCCTGCCCGGCATCGGCCGTCAAAGGCCGAACGCACCGCGCGGCCGCGCCTGAGCCGGATGAAATCCCTCTCCCGCGCCGCGCCAGGCCCAGCCATCTGGCCCGGCCGTTCTCCCCCGGTGCATGTTGGCGAGCTGCAACGAGCACTGGGGGCTTACAGAGCGCTCGCCGATGGCCGTGGGAATGCAGGGCCCACCGGAATCTGCTCAAGATGCGGGAGCGGGATGCGGCGGCCCTCCGCCGCAATCTTTGCCGCGGCTCGCTGGAGACGTCATGCGCCATTTTGCCTATGCGACAGATCTGTCAGGTCGTTCCCGCCAGCTTGTGCCAGGACTGGAAAAAAGGATCGATGCAGAAAAGCACTTTGCGGTTTCCTGTCCCGCCATTTTTCGCCACTTGCAACCATTCAAAAAATGGCTGATAGGCTGGAAGGAACAAGGGGAGTTTTACCGGGAATTGCGCGCGTGTGCCTAGACTGATGCCTTTTTGAGGCTGAAAATTATGTGGACTGGATGTCAGCAGGATTTCGATTTAACCTTCGATGCCAATGGCTCGCGATACAACAACATGGCATATATTCTTCCATCTGAAGACCTTTTCTTGCTGAGAATTTTTTCAGTAAGGTGATGCAATCCTTCGAGATCTATAATGTTGATAAGAGTAGAGGTTTTCCTATTGTCTTTCTGCGCGTTCTGTGCTATATTCTCCCATTCCACGCGCAGATGCTTCGGGGAAAGACCTCTTGCGCAAGGAGGCCGCCACTCTTCTCTTCACAAAAATCCAGGCTGATCCCCTCCGCTGATATTTCAGCACATGAACGAAAACTAAATGAAAGAGTCTGCACCATGTATGCCGCCCCCCTCAGGAGCGCGAACCCATGGGAAACGATATCCGCCGCAGGAGCCGCTAATGCAAGACGTTACGCAAATGGATGATGAGCAAGTCACTGTACAGGTTCTTGAAACCGATGCGGAGGTGGACGGGAGCGACACGAGCACGCTTACGGAGGAAAAAGAGGAGCGGATTACCGATCCTTTTGATACACGCGCCATCCGTATCGAATCC
>CAMWTD010000149.1 GCA_947177085.1 uncultured Desulfovibrio sp. | reverse complement strand
TCGAAGATATTCCAAATCGGCCGCAAAGTCACTATTTCCGGTATTCTCGCGCAACGCTGAGGAAATAGAGGATTTTTTTGTCCTGTCGTAATAGGTTTCAAGGTCCCGGCGCAGGCATTCCAGCTCCCAGTCGCCCGTTTCCAGCGGCGGCTTATCCGGGCCGCGCTGTGCAAACCAGAATTTTTTCTGCCGCTCGTCGAGGTGGTAGGGGGTTTCCTCAGCGCCCCACTCCTCAATTATATCCCAGAAACGGCGGGCTCCGGCCGAGCGCAGGGCGAGATCAGCGCCGAGCTCGCGCAGGTCGGCGAGGCGCTCCGGGTAGCGCACGGCATAAATCATGATCTGCACGTCGCGCATGTTCTGGCGCGCCCGCAAGGTGGGGCCGGCGGCGGAAACGTGCGTTCCCGACCGGCCTCCGCGCGCGTCCAGCCGCACGGCCGCGCCGCGCCGCAGTTCCTCCTCCGAGATCTGAAGATGCCGCGAGAGCGACGAGGCATAAGGGCTCACCAGTTCCGGCACTTCCACATGGCCGAGAAAATCCCTTGCCCATTCCACACTCTCGCGCGGGGCCAGCGCGCGCAGGGCGTCCACGCAGAAACGGAGGCCCTCCTGCGCCCGCCCCTTCAGATCCTCAAAGGCCGACTTGCCCTGGCCGCGCAAAAGGCTGTCGATATCCTCGCCTTCGGGCATGAGCGCGACGCGGCACGCGAGCCCTCGCGTGAGCAGCATCTCGCAGGAGCGCAAGGCGGCCTTGCGGCCCGCGCGATCGCCGTCAAAGAGCAGGAGCAGCCGCGAGGCAAAACCGGAAAGCCGCTTCACCTGCTCCGGCGTGAGCGCCGTGCCAAGCACCCCCACGGCATTGGCATAGCCGAACTGGTGCAGGGTGAGCACATCCATATAACCTTCGGTGAGCAGCGCCTCGCCGCTCGCCGCAATGGCGCGCCGGGCCTGGGCCAGGCCGTAAAGATGCTCGCCCTTTTTATAGATGGGCGTGTCCGCGCTGTTGATGTACTTGGCTTCGTCCTCCCCTCCGATGATGCGGCCGCCGAAAGCGATGATCTGGTTGGACAGGCTGCGGATGGGAAAGATCAGCCTGCCCCGGAAGCGGTCATAGGCCCTGCCGCTGCCCGAAGTGCCGAGAAGGCCGGCCTGGGCCGCTTGGGCGGGGTTGAAGCCCGCGCGGCGCAGGCTGTCGGTGAGCGACTGCCACCCGCGTCCGGCCCAGCCGAGGCCGAAGCGCTCCACGATTTCATCGCTCAGGCCGCGTCGCGCGATATAGGCCCGCCATTCCTCGCCGTCGGGCGCGCGCAGCGCGTCCGCGAAATGGGCCGCCGCGAGTTCGTGCATCCGCAGCATGGCCTGTCGCTCGGACTGTCGCTCCCGCTGGCGCGCCTCATTGCCGGAGGAGCGCCCCCCCCGCTCGATGTCGATGCCGAGCTCCGCCGCGAGCTGCTCCAGCGTATCCCGAAAGTCCAGGCCGTTGATGCGCCCGTAAAAGTCGAACAGGTCGCCCGAAGCCTGGCAGCCGAAACAGTAGAACAGCCCCTTTTCCTCATTGACGGAAAAGGAGGGCTTGGTCTCCTGGTGGAAGGGGCACGGGGCCACCCAGCGCGGACCGTTGCGCTTCAGCTCCACATAGCGACGCACGACGTCCACGATGTTCAGACGTTCCTTGATGACCCGGATGGCATCCCTGGACTGCATGGCGGCCTCGGCGCGCGTTGCAACGAAAAACGGGCAGCCCGCGGCTACCGCAACACCACGATGGTCAGGCCGTCGCCGCCGCGGTCCTCGGGGGCGAGGCTCGCGCTGGCGACAGCGGGATGGGCGCGCAAAAATGCCTGCAATTCACGCCGGAGAGCCCCCGTGCCGCGGCCGTGAACGATTTCCAGCTCGGAAAAGCCCGCCCGCAGGGCCTTGTCCAGAAAGCGTTCCGTGGCCGCAATGGCCTCCGGCGCGCGCTCCCCGCGCACATCGAGGCGCATGGTTGCTGCCTCTTCCCGCGCGGGGGACGCCAGACGTCCCGAAACTGGCGTGGCGCGCCCGGGGCGGGGGGACTTCGGCCCTCCGGGAGCAGCCGCCTCGCGCAGGTCGCGCCGTTCCGCCCACAGGCTCACGCCGTCCATGTCCAGCCGGACGCGCCCCCGGCGCTCATCCACATCCGTCACCACGCCGCGCTTGTTGAAGGTGGTGTGGAACACTTCCTGGCCTATGGCGAGTTCCCGCGCCTCGGGAAGCACGGAATCGACGCCCTCGTCCACAGCAGGGGCCAGCGAGGCGCGCAGGCGCGACATCTCCTTAAGGGACTGCTTGGCCGTGGCGCGGCCCTCCTTCCAGGCGCGCATGAGCTCGGCGGCATGGCGGCGCGTTTCCTCATGCAGGCGTCCGCGCTCCTTCTCCAGCCGTTCTTTTGCCTGGGCCGCGCTGGCACGGGCGCTTTCGCGCTCCTTTCTGAGCGCGGCGAGCTCCTCCTCCCGCTGCGCGGCGAGCGCATTGAGACGCCCGAGCAGAGCGGTGGCATCCTGCCCGTCCTGAAGCAGGTAGTGCTCCGCGCGGCGCAGGATATCTTCCGGCAGGCCGTGCTCGCGCGCGGCGTCCAGCGCCTGGCTGGCGCCCACCTGGTCGTAAGCCAGGGCATAGAGGGGCTTGCGCGTGGCCGGATCAAAAAGCATGGAAGCGGCGCGCACTCCTTCGCGCGTGAGCGCGTAGGACTTGAGCGCGGGAAAATGCGTGGCTGACAGCGCGAAGCAGCGCTTGTCCAGGAGACCGTCCAGCACAGCCTGCGCCAGCGCCGCGCCCTGGGCCGGGTCCGTGCCCGCGCCGAACTCGTCGAGCAGCACGAGGCCCTGCGCGTCAAGGTGCTTCCAAGCCTTGGCGAGATGGTCGATCTGGGCCGTGAAGGTGGAGACATTGCCGTCGAGGCTCTGCTCGTCGCCGATAAAGGCGTCGAGACGGCCGAACCACGGCAGGTGCGAACCTCTCGCCACCGGGGCCGGCAGGCCGCTCATGGTCATGGCGGCCACGAGGCCGAGGGTCTTGAGGCAGACGGTCTTGCCGCCCGCATTGGCCCCGGTGATGACGAGCACGCGCTCGCCCGGCCTGAGGATGATGTCCAGCGGGCGCACGGGCTGGGCCACGTTGTGCGCTTTGCCCGACGGCGGGACGCCCTCGCGCCCTTCCTGCCCTGTGCGGGCAAGCACGAGCAGGGGATGACGCGCCCCCATGAGCGCGATACCCTCTTCGGACGGCGTCAAGGGGACGCAACGGGCGTCCAGCGCCTCGGCAAGGCGGCGTTTTGCCTGGAGCAGGTCCAGCTCCGCAAGGAGGGCGAGGGCCCCGCGCGCGCCGTCAAGCTCTGTCGCGAGCAGCTCGCCGAGGTAGGCGAGCACCCGGCGTTCTTCCTCGCGCTCCTCGTGCTTGAGCTCTTGCAGGCGGTTGTTGATTTCCACGAGAAAAAGCGGCTCAAAATAGCAGGTCTCGCCCGTTTGCGACCAGTCGTGGATGATGCCCTGCACCCGGCCCTTGAAATTGGCCTTGAGCGGCAGGACGTACCTGTCCGACGAGAGGGTCATGAAGTCGTCCTGCAGGTAGGGGACGAGATTGTACTGGCGGGCGAAATCCTTGACCTTTTTGAGACAGCTTTGATGCAGGCGGCGCACCTCGTTGCGCAGGCGGTAGAGCTCGGGCGAACTCTCGTCCTTCAGGAGGGCGTCGTCCGAGATGCAGCGGTTAAGCGCCGCCGTGAGCTGCGCGGGCAGGGGCGTGGCTTCGGCCAGTTCCAGCAGCAGCGGCCACTGGCGGGCAGCCTCGGGCGTGGCGATGGAGGCGTGCGCCCGGGCGGCCAGGCGCAGAAGTTCCCTGAGCGCCCAGAAAGCCTCGGTGTCGGGCGCGGCCCGGCGCTGCCCGGCGGGGGAGACCGCCCCGGCGGACGAGAGGAGCCCGGAAACATCCGGAAAGCTGCCGAGCGCAAAGGGCCTGCTGCTGCCCGGCTCGGGCGCGGCGGCCCAAAGGGCGGCCTGTTCGTAAAGCTGGAGGGCGCTGTGCGCCGCGCCGGGATCGGGCAGTGGCTTCAACGCCGCGGCGAGCGCCCGGCCCGGCGCGGAGATGCACCGCGATGCCAGCGCGGCGACGATTTTGTCAAATTCCAGTGCCTGGAGCGTGCGGGGATGGATCATGTCCTGCATCACTGGCTGAAGTGCTGATGCCGCACAAGATAAGGCCGACCACTGCCATGGCAATGGCCGCCCGTGAGAAAATCGCGAAGGCTCCGGCCAGGGCCCTCGTTGCGCCGGGCCATGGCTGGCGGGCGTGGTTCAGGAAAGACGCTTCTTGACGGCGGCGGCCACTTCCTTGCCGTCGGCTCGGCCCTTGAAGGCGGTCATGACGGCGGAAATGACGCGGCCCATGTCGCGCGGGCCCGTCGCGCCCAGATCGTCCACAGCGGCATTGACGGCGGCGTCCAGCTCTTCCGGGGAGAGCTTCTTCGGCAGATAGTGCGTGAGGATGGCCAGTTCCTGCGCCTCTTTTTCGGCGAGGTCCGGGCGTCCCGCGGTGGTGTACTGCTCGATGGAGTCCTGCCTTTGCTTGGCTTCCTTGATGAACACATCCAGCAATTCGGCATCGTCCAGCGTGCCGCCGGGACGGCGCAGTTTCACAAGGCGGTTTTTCGCGGCGGTCTTGACCATGCGCAGCACGCTTACGCGGAGCGCGTCCTTGGCCTTGTAGGCCTGTACATAGTCGCTGTCGATCTGTTCCGTCAGGCTCATGACGATCCTCGTGCTTGCTGGAGGGAGGGTGAGGCTTTCCGTAAAAGACGCAAACGCTGCGGGAAATCCGAAAACTTCCCGCAGCGCCGCTTGAGCGGAGATGCAATGGTGCTAGGCCATGTTCATCTTGCGCATCTTCTTCATCAGCCGCTTGCGGGCGGCGGCCTTTTTCTTTTTGCGCATGACGCTGGGCTTTTCGTAGTGCTGGCGCTTCTTCATTTCAGAAAGAATGCCGGCCTTCTCCACCTGCTTCTTGAAACGGCGCAGGGCAATGTCAAAATTATACTCGTCATCGTTAAGAAAAACACCGGGCAACTGCCTCACCCCCTTCAGGACGCCATAAAAGGCGCGAGAATGCGAGAGGTCTCCCTACACCATATGGCGCGGAAGTTCAAGTGAAAATATGGGCGGCCCAGAGAAAAACGCCAAAACGCGGGCGCGGGACTGGCGCGCCGCGCAAAGCGGGCACAACGCCGCGGCAGCCGCGTCTCTGAGATCCCGGCTGCCGCGGCGCGGAAATGCGGTCAGTTGAGGGAATCCTTGAGGGTCTTCCCTGCGCGAAAGCGCACCATCTTGCAGGCGGGGATGGTCAGGGTCTCGTTGGTGCGGGGGTTGCGCCCCTGGCGCGCCTTGCGGTTTTCAACCACAAAGGTGCCGAAGCCGGTGAGCGTCACCTTGGCATCCTTGCACAGGGCCTCCTCAACAGCGGCGAGAAAGGCATTGAGCGCGCGCTCGGCCCCAGCCTTGGTGAGATTGCCCATGGCGGCGATTTTTTCGACGAGTTCGGCCTTGGTAATCAGCGTTTCCTCCTGATTGATGTCATGACGGCAACCGCGAATCGATTC
>CAMWTD010000148.1 GCA_947177085.1 uncultured Desulfovibrio sp. | reverse complement strand
GTGGAATTGCAGGAAATCGACAAACAGGCCCACAAGATGCTCGTGGCCTGCGCCCTCTGGCATGAAAATTCGCGGGAGCTCGCGCCCGCGGAACGCACGGCCCTCAGCCTGAAGGTCATCGAGGGCGGTCTTTTCGATTATTTCTACCGCTGCATCATTACCGACATCAAGCCCCCGGTCTTCTATAAAATCAAGGAAAATCCTGAGCATTACCACCAGCTTACGGAATATGTGCTCGGCCGCCTCGAGCCCGTGCTCGCCCCCCTCGGCCCCTTCTGGGAGCGGATGCGCGCCTGGCATCTCGAAGGCGGCGCGGAGGACAGCCTGGATCGGCGCATCCTCACGGCGGCCCATCTCTACGCCTCGCAGTGGGAGTTCCAGGTCATCCGGCCCTGCAACACCTTTGACGACGAAATGGACTCCATCGCGCAGTCCTTTGTACAACGCCTGGGCAAGCTCCGCGACCTCAAGGGCATGGATTCGCTGCTCATCCCGGGCACGGCGCTGGCGCGCTTCGCCAACCAGTGCGGCCAACTCCGCTTCCAGATCCGCTGGACGCAGGCCCCGCGCATCCCCGCGACCTCCGTGCTCGGGCACATGTTCATCGTGGCCTCGCTGGGCTATTTTTTCAGCCTGGCGGTGGATGCCTGCGGGGCGCGCTCTGTCAACAACTTTTTCTGCGGCCTGTTCCACGACCTGCCGGAACTGCTCACCCGGGACATCATTTCCCCGGTCAAGCAGTCCATCTCCAGCCTGCCGCAGCTCATCAAGGAATATGAGGAGCAGGAACTGGAGCGCCGCATCCTCGGCCCCCTGCGGGAGGAGGGCTTTGCGCCGCTCGCGGAACGCATCGGCTACTACCTGGGGCTCGAGGTGGGCTCGGAATTTCAGGAATGTCGCCGCGAAGGCGGAGCCGTGATTCCTGTGGAAGGTTTTGACCTGCTCCACCGTCTCTACAACCGCGACGAGGACGAGCCCAAGGACGGCCAGATGCTCAAGGTCAGCGACTGGCTGGCGGCCTTTCTGGAGGCGCACAGCTCCATCCGCAACGGGGTGTCCTCGCCGCATCTTGTGGAGGCGCAGGCGCGCCTCAAGGGCAAGCTCAACGAAAGCCCGCTGGAACCCGTGCTCCATCTTGAAGCCCTGCTCGCGGATTTTGACTGATGCGGACCCTGGTCTTTCTTGTCCTTGCGCTCGTCGCGCTGGCGCGGATGCCATGCCTTGCGGCGGAGATGCACGTCACCAAGGGCCTCACGCACTATGCGCGTGACATGGAATATTATTACCAGAAGCCGCGCCCCGAGGTGCTTCCCGGCCTTTTGCGGACCCTAGCCAGTCAGGGCGTGCTCGGGCACGGCGAGAAGCGCCTTGTGGTCGCCGCCTTCCTCGGGGAGCTGGCGAGGCAGCGCATGGCCTCTCTCGAGGCGCTGGGACAGGGCACGGAGGCACTCCCGGGCGAAGCCGGGGCGGACGCAAGGCGCACACTCGCCTGGGCGGCGCACCTCGGGGGCCTTCCAGGCGAAACACAGTTGCTGGACAGCCTGCTCACGGACAAGGACGTGATCCTGCGCGGCCAAATCACCCGCAGCCCGGCTCCGCTGTCCGCGTGGCAGGCCAATGAACCCGCGGTTCCGCGCATGTTCTGGGGGGCCTACATGGCCTCCGGCAACCCGGCGTGGCTGGACAGGCTCCTCGATGAGGCTGAGCGCTATGCCAGGCTCAATGCCGCGGGACGCCAGGGCGAGCCGGGTTTTGCCGCCAGCGCGGCGGCGGCGGCCCTGCTCTACGACATGGCCCCGCGTCATGCCGGGGTACGGGAGCGGGCGAGAGCGCGCCTTGCCGGCGCGAACGGCCCGGAAGCGGACGCGCTGCGCCTTATCCTGCGTCAAAGCGGGCGCTGAACCCGCGTAGCGCGGGAATCGCCTCAGCGCTCGAAACGCTTGGGGCAAACCCGGCAGGCCGTATCCGGCGCATTGCGGACAAGGGCCTCGCGAAAGGCTTTAAATTCCGGATTGTTCCATATCTCCCACGGGTTCTCCGCACGCACATCGCCAAAGACCCGGCGACGCCCGCCGCCGAGGGGAGGCTGCACCGCGCAAGCATCAGGCCCGTTGTCCGGCACATTGAGGTACACACAGGGCGAAATCTTGCCGTCGGCGTCCACATAGCAGCTCCGGGCCACATTTTCGCGGCAGCCTCCGGCGTCGGCCACCGCATCGGCCCCGGGCAGCGCGAAGTGGATGATGCGTCCCCGGGCATCGGCCTCGGCGGCGATGCTTTCCAGTATCTCGCGGGCGGCCGCGATTTTTTCCGTCTCGTGCGGCGCAAATGCCAGATGCTCCTGGCCTGGCAGGGCAAGATAGTCAAGGGTGCTCACAACGGCCATTTCCACGTCGAGCTCGTCCATGAGCGCGGGAAGGCCGCGTGCGGCTTCCATCCTGTCGGCCAGCATGAGGTAGGCAAAATGGATCTCCAGCGGCTCCCCCTCGGAGGGACGGCCCGCCGCCGTGATGGCGCTCCTCAGCTCCCGCACGCTTTCGCATACGCGCGCAAAGGACACGCCGGCGCGCGCGTCGTTGCTGGCCTCGTCCGTGCCCACCAGGGAAAAGGCCAGCAGGTCCATGCCGCTTTGCGCGAGCTTGCGCGCGAGCTCCTCATCCATCCGTAGGCCGCAGGACGTGCTGGAAACCGCGCAGCCGGCCTTGCGCGCGAGGGCCACATAGTCCAGAAAGCGCGGGTGGAGCAGGGGCTCCCCCCAACCCTGGAGATGCGTGCGCTGGGCCCCGCGCAAGAGCGGCCACAGCGCCGCAAAGACCTCGTCCGGCATGTGGCGGCTCTTCCAGGAGGCGGCCCTGGTGGTGTGCGGGCAATAGGTGCAGCGGCCGCCGCAGCGCGAGGTCACTTCCACCTGAAGGCAGTCCAGTGGTCTTTGCGCGCCAAAGACGGCTTCGCGCAGCCGCTCCAGAAAGCCTGGGCCCCGGAAGGCCGGGTCCGCCAAGGGGTCCGGCGCAGCGGATGCATGGGGCGCTTGCCCGGGCTGGGAGCCCGTTTGTGTTTCGATCATGGGCCCTCCCGAAAATCAGCGGCCAAAAATCCTCGACAGCCAGCCGGGTTTTTTGGGGGGCTCAGGCGTCCAGCTCGTTTCCACACAGGGCAGGAAGGGTGTTGCGCCCCATTTTTTCTTGAAAAAGCTCACGCCAGCGCCCATGCCCAGGCCCAGGTTGAGCAGGGCCTGCCCCCGTGCCGCGCCCTCGGCCGCAAGGGCGGACAACAGGGCGTCGGCCGTGCCGGGCGGCGCGTCCTGCGCGCGAAAGGCGAACATGTAAAAGGCGGTGGTGAAGGAGGAAAAATCGCCGATGGCGCAGGCGAGGAGCCGCCCGGAGAGCGCCCTGGCCGAAAAAAGGCGCGCGTCGGGCGCGGCGGCGAGATACTCGCCCAATTTGCGGAAAATATAGCTGCTCCCCGCATCCAGCGAGTCGCCCTTTTTTTCGATGAAGGTCTCGGCCAGCGCGGCATGGTCCGGCGTCCAGGCGGCAGGGCCGCCCGTCTGGACAATGGTGATATCCCGGGCGGCGCGGCGCACGAGGTTGCGAATTTTCTGGCCCGGACGCCCGGGGGGGGCGACAAGGGGCAAGGGCAGCGCCCAGTAGGCATCTTCCGTACTTTCCGCAGTCGCCGGGGCCGCGGCGGGACGCCCGGCGGCGATGACCGTGATGCGCTCCAGCCCCGGCAACGCAAGGGCCTCGGCAACGGCGGCGTCCGTCGCGGCCATGTCATCGGGCTTGCCCGCGGGATAGGCCACGAGCACGGCCTGCCCGCCGCCGTGATGGAGCGCGCAGCCGCCGCAGAGGCGGCTCTCCAGCCCGGAAACGGCGCGCACATAGGGGAGGATCTGGTCCGGCGTGATGGCCTGGGCGGTGAGGCCGGCCAGTTGTAACGCGTTCCCGCCTACCATGCCACATCCTCCCCGCCGCGCCAGCGCCGCAGGCCAAGCTTGAGGCGCGGCAGCAGCCCGAAGGGGGACTGGCGCACGCTGAAGCCATCCTCAGCCAGCATGTGCGTAAGGTTGACCATGTGCGCCGAACCCACAAAGACCGCGCAGCGGCCTTCCTCGAGATAGGGCCGCATCCGCTCCCGGAAGCGCTGGTCCCGGCGGCTGATGACATATTCCGTGCGCGTGGGAAATTCCGCGCTGGAGCCCATCATGCCCTCAAGGTCCCCGGCGAGGTAGGCGCGCATGTTCCTGCGCGAAAGCGCCTTCCAGCCCTTGCAGGCGCGGAAGAAGCGCACCACCCGCTCGGGCGGCAGCGATCCCAGGGAATCGAGCTGCTCCTCCAGGCTTTCCATGCCGACCACATTCTTGCCCATGTCATGGGCCACCCGCCACGCCTCCATATCTACTGAATCGCGCCAGCCCTGGCGCTCCAGAAAGGCCGTCCAGAGGCTGAAGAAGGCGCACCAGGGCCGGGCATTGGCGAGCAACCAGCGCACATCAACCCTTGGCTTGTGCTCGAGGCCGAAACTGCGCGCAAGCGCCCCCCGCGGGCCATAGACCACGCGCTCAAGCCGCCGGATGTCGGCTTCGTCCAGAAGCTCAAGGATGGGCGTCGCCCCGGGCAGGCCCGTGCGGCCCGCGCGGTCCACCTCGGCCATGAAGCCCTCGTCAAGCGGGCCCTCGAAGAGCACATGGTCCACCTTGCGGAACAGGCGGCGGAACGAGGGCTCGAAGGAGTGGCAGAAAAAGTGCGCGCTGCCGCCCACCCATGAGGTGCGGCCGTTTTTTTCCACCTCCCAGAGCATGGCGAAGGGGCGGCAGCTCGGCCTGTCCTCAACGATGCGCGGGCGCTCCGCCGGGGCGCGGAGGAAGGCCAACGCCACATCCTGAATGAGGTTCGCATCGGCATCCCCCGGCCGGCCCATACTCCGGGGCGTGCGCCGGGGCGCTTCCGTCCATTCCGCCATGACATAGGGGAGCCCGGGCCGCGCGCCCCACTTGCGCTTGAAGCGCAGGATGCCCTCATTGACGCCCAGGCCGAGGTGGATGAAGCGCTTGCCCGCATCGCGCGCGCGCTCCAGCATGGCGGCGAACAGCAAGTCCGTTGCGTGGGGGACGGCATGGGCCCGGGAGTGCGCGCCGAGCACATAGCTCACGAAATTTTCGGGCGCATAGTCCAGCAGCAGGCAGGCGACGAGCCTGCCTGACTCATCCCGGGCGTCAAGCAGGCGCAAGGAACCGCCCGCATTCGTGAGCGCCTCGGGCGTGCGCGCGTAGAGGGCGGCCACATGGGGAGCCATGGCGGGCGCTTCGCCGCGCCTGATGCGACCGAGAAATTCCGCCCAAAGCCGGCGGTGCTCCCCCATGAATGTGGTTCCTTCCGACACGGTCAGCGCGTGCGCCGCCTTTCTTAGCGGGCCGCGCAGGCGCGCGGGTGGGCAGGCATGGGCGGAAAGCACATAATAGCGGTCCCGGTCCACCACATGCGGGGCGAGTCGGTCGGGAAGCCGTGGGCCAATGGCCCAGCAGGCCGTGGCGGCCGTGCGGCTCAGCGCTTCTTCAAGTGATGCTTCAAAGATTACCTCTTCATAGCGTCCCTCGAGCGGATAGGCCACCCCCATGAGCC
>CAMWTD010000147.1 GCA_947177085.1 uncultured Desulfovibrio sp. | reverse complement strand
GGATTGTGCTAGGGCAAAGTATCACAAGCATGTCGGCGCTCGCGCCGGCGGCTGGTCTTGATACCGCCTTTCTGCCCGGGCACGCGCGTGTGCGCGGCCGGGGCCGGCTTCTGGCCGCCGGGGCCATCCCGGCAAGAGTCCTGCAACCTGAGAAAAAGGAGCATCAGGATGCGCAAGCTGTTCGTCGCCGCGGCCTTTGTGGCCGCCTTCGGCATGGGCCTCGCGGGCTTTGCAACGAATGCCCGCGCCGACAAACCCATCACCCTCCGCATCGGCCATCCCATGGCCCCGGGCAACAACGTCACCGTGGGCTATGAGAAATTCAAGGACCTCGTGGAGAAAAAAAGCGACGGCAAGATCAAGATCCAGATCTTCGGCAACGCCCAGATCGGCTCTGACCGCGTGACCACCGAGGCCGCCCAGGCCGGCACGCTGGACATGTCCTCCTCCTCCACGCCCAACCTGGCGAGCTTCTCCCCGGCCTACATGGCCATCGACCTGCCCTATGTGACCGACCCCAAGAACCAGGAAAAGCTCTACAAGGCGCTGGACGAGGGCGAGCTCGGCAAGGCCCTGCGCCAGGTGGCCAACGACATCGGCCTTGAGACCATCATGTTCAGCGAATACGGCTACCGCAACTTCACCTCGGCCAAGCAGCCGCTGAAGGAGATCAAGGACCTTCAGAACATGAAGATCCGCACCACGGATTCCCCGGTGGAAGTGGCCGTGGCCACCGAGCTCGGCATGAACCCCGCGCCCGTGGCCTGGGGCGAGACCTACACCGCGCTCCAGCAGGGCACCGTTGACGGCGAGGGCAACACCTTCTCCCTGCTCAACGACGCCAAGCACTCCGAAGTGCTCAAGCACGCCATGGACTCCCAGCACAACTATTCCATGCACATCCTGCTCATGAACAAGAAGAAGTGGGACAGCCTCACCCCCGAGCAGCAGAAGATCATCCGCGAGGCCGCCCAGGAAGCCACCGAGTGGCAGCGCAAGGAATCCGTGGCGCTGGAAGAGAAGGCCTGGCAGGCTTTCCGCGACAAGGGCATCGACATCACCATCCTCACCCCGGAACAGCGCGAGGAGCTGAAGGCCAAGACCATGCCCGTGCGCGAGAAGTTCGCCAAGGAAATCCCGCAGCACATCCAGAAGCTCATCGAAGAGACCCAGAAGTAGCAGCCTCCTGAGAAAGAGCCGGGCCGGCAAAGCGGCCCGGCTCTCCTGTCCGCGGGAGAGTTTGCTGTTCGGGATGCCCACGCGGCGGGAAAGCGCATGTGCGCGGCCGCCGGCCGGGCAAACGTGTGTTAAATCAGGTTAATATCGGGGGACGGCATGGAAAGCGCGCCCAAGCACAAGGTGCTGGACTGGCTCAATGACAACTTCGAGTCCATCTTCCTCGTCATCGGCCTTATCAGCATCATCCTGTTCATCACCTGGCAGGTCATCTACCGCTATGTGATCACCCAGTTCATCGAGCGCGCCGGCGCGGCCGTGTGGACCGAGGAACTCTCCCGCTATATCTTCATCTGGATTTCCTATCTCGCGGTGAGCGTGGCCATCCGCAAGCGCTCCTCCATCCGGGTGGACATCCTCTATGACAAGCTGCCCAAACGCTGGCAGGACATAAGCTGGATCGTGGTGGAAAGCCTCTTTTTCTGCCTCACCGCGGTCATCGCCTGGTACGGCTGGGGGCAGATCGAACGGCTGTTGCGCTTTCCGCAGCTCACCACGGCCCTGCGCATCCCCTTCCTTATTCCCTATCTCATCCTGCCCCTGGGCTTCGGCCTCATGTGCCTTCGCCTCATCCAGCGCCTCTGGGCGCAGGTGCGGGTGTGCGGCCTCAAAGATTCCTGTATCGGCTTCGCCATCGTGGTCATCATCTGCGCGCCGTGCTTCATTTTTGAATATATCCCGCCGCTCACGGCGCTGTTCGGCTATTTCGTGGTGCTTTGCGCCATCGGCGTGCCCATCGCCATCTGCCTCGGCCTGTCCACCCTCGCCACCATCATCAGCGCGGACACCCTGCCCATCGAGTACATGGCGCAGATTTCCTTCACCTCCATCGACAACTTCCCCATCATGGCCATCCCGTTCTTCATCGCCGCGGGCGTGTTCATGGGGGCGGGCGGCCTTTCCAACCGCCTGTTGAAGCTGGCCGACGAGATCGTGGGCGGCCTGTACGGCGGCATGGGCCTCACGGCCATCGTGACCTGCATGTTCTTCGGGGCCATCAGCGGCTCCGGGCCGGCCACGGTGGCGGCCATCGGCGCGCTCACCATCCCGGCCATGGTGGAGCGCGGCTACGACAAGTATTTCTCCTGCGCGCTGGTGGCCGCGGCCGGCTGCGTGGGCGTGATGATCCCGCCGTCCAACCCCTTCGTGGTCTACGGCGTGGCGGCCCAGGTCTCCATCGGCGACCTCTTCATGGGCGGCATCGTGCCCGGCATCCTGACGGGCCTCGTGCTCATGGCCTATTGCTACTATTATTCCCGCGCGCGCAACTGGCGCGGCCAGGAAAAGAAGCGCGACATGGCCACCTTCGGCCACGCCTTCTGGGACGCCAAGTGGGCGCTCATGGTCCCGGTCATCGTGCTCGGCGGCATCTACGGCGGCATCATGACGCCCACCGAGGCCGCCGCCGTATCCGCCTTTTACGGCCTCATCGTGGGCCTCTTCCTCTACCGCGAGATGTCCTTCAAGGGCATGTGCGCGGCCTGCGTGGAAGCCTGCGAGACCTCCTCGGTCATCATCCTGCTCATGGCCATGGCGACGCTGTTCGGCAACATCATGACCCTCGAGGACGTGCCCGGAACCATCGCCCGCACCATCCTGAGCGTCACCAACAGCAAGATCCTGGTGCTTCTGCTCATCAACATCCTGTTGCTCATCGTGGGCACTTTCATGGAGGCGCTCGCGGCCATCGTCATCCTCGCGCCCATACTGCTGCCCGTTGTGACCAATGTGGGCGTGTCGCCCTTGCACTTCGGCATCATCATGGTGGTCAACCTCGCCATCGGCTTCATCACGCCGCCCGTGGGCGTGAACCTCTTCGTGGCGAGCGGCGTTGCCAAGGCCAAGCTCCAGGGCATTGCGCGCATGGCGCTGCCCATGATCGGCCTCATGCTGCTGGTCCTGCTCGTGTGCACCTATATCCCCGAAATCCCGCTCTGCCTTGTCAGGAAGTAAGGCCCGGGTGAAAGGACAGGAAAACCCTAAGTTTCTAAAGGATTGCGCAAGATGAAAGTCATCGACTTCCGCTTCCGGCCCAATACGCCGGAAATCATCAACGGCATCAAGACGAGCTCCATGTTCAAGGCTTCGTGCAAGGCCATCGGCTTCGACGCCCGCAAGCCCCAGCCCCTGCCCGAGATCGTGGCCGACCTCGACAAGCTCGGCGTGGAGATTGGCGTCATCACCGGGCGCGACTGCGAAACGACGTACGGCTTCCCCTCCAACAACCCGAGCGTGCTGGAGTTCTGCCGCGCCTATCCGCAGAAGTTCGTTGGCTTCTGGGGCATCGACCCGCACAAGAAGATGGCCGCGGTGAAGGAGACCGAGCGCGCCGTGAACGAGCTCGGCATGAAGGGCATCGCCATCGACCCCTATCTTGCCCACATCTCCCCGGCCGAGGCCCGCTTCTACCCGCTCTACAGCAAGTGCTGCGAGCTCGGCTGCGCGGTGTTCATCACCATGGCCCCGCCGCCGCAAGTGCCCGGGGCCATCATGGAATATGCGGACCCGCGCGACGTGGACAAGGTGGCGCGGGACTTCCCCGAGCTCACCATCATCATGAGCCACGGCGGCTATCCCTTCGTCAACGAGGCCGTCTATGTGTGCCTGCGCAACGCCAATGTCTACATGGACATTTCGGAATATGAGCGCGCGCCCATGGTCAATGTCTATGTGGAGGCCATGAACAACCTCATCCCGGACAAGGTGGTGTTCGCGAGCGCCCATCCCTTCGTGGAGCTCAAGGACGCGCTGGCCGCCTACGAGGCTTTCCCCCTCAAGCCGGAGGTGCGCGAAAAGGTGATGTATGAGAACGCCCGCAGGATTTTGGGTCTTGCGCGCTGACGCGGCCTGACCGGCCATGTGGGCCTGGCTCTATTTCTGCATTACCTGGCTTCTCGCGGCGGTGCTTTCGGGGCTCACCTCCTTCGGGGGCAACCTCTTTGCCGTGCCGCTCATCACGCTGGCCCTGCCGCCGCGGGAAGCCATCCTGTTCGGGACCTTGTCCGGCTCGGCCATTTTCCTGGGCATGGCAGTGGTGTATGCGCGCCATGTCCTCTGGCGCGAGACCGCCCTGCTCACCGCCGCCGCGCTGGGCGGCATCCCGCTCGGCGTGTGGTTTCTCGCCAATGCCGGGGCGCGGGCCCTGCTTCTCGCGGCCGGGAGCGCGCTCTCCCTCTTCCTGCTCTGGCAATTCGGCTCGCGCTTCCTGCGCAAGGGCGAGCGCGCCGTGCCCATGTGGTGCGCCGTGCCCTTCGGGCTGCTCTCGGGCATCATGATGAGCGCGGTGAGCTTCGGCGGCCCGCCGCTGGTGCTCTACGCCTTCCTGCGCCACTGGGAAAAGACGGAGACCCTGGGCACGGTCAATGCCGTGAGCATCGGCATCATGGCCTTTGTCATCCCCTGGCTCTGGCACAAGGGGCTGTTCACCGGCGAGCTGCCCTTGCTTGGCCTGGCGGGCAGCCTCGCCGCCTTTGTGGGCATCGCCGTAAGCATCCCGCTGGCGCGCAGGCTCCCCACGGAGATTTTCCGCCGCCTCCTCCTCGGGATGCTGGTGCTCTCCGCCATCATGCTTTTCTGGCGCGGCTTCGCGGCGTAAGGACCTGCGCGCCGGGAGCGTGAAAAGGCCCCCCGCGGGGCCTTCCCCCAGTTCTCCGCACATCCCCCTCACCGGGGGTGTCGTCCCTCGTACACCGGCCGTAAAATGGATTATGGGAAGAAAGTTCTGCTTTTGCGGTGCGCCTCTTTTTATGGAGTCACTCTTCTCCCCTTGCCTGACCCCTGCTCAAGTGGGGTTGGCATATCCCCACGCCCCAGGCATTGAAAGTGTTTCGTTACCAGCATGGAGGTACAGACCATGCCTGCAAAGGGCTGAAACACCATCTGCTAACAGTTCGATTTTATCAAGCCGAACGGTTCCGCCTCCTGATACCCCCACGCCTGGCAGCGCTTCCCCGCCTCCACCAACGCCTGCTGCTCATTGGCCTCCGGCAGTTCATTCTGGGGGTTATAGGTATAGCCGACTTCTACAGTCGCATCAGCCCTCCTCCCTCCGGCGGCTTCCCACATTTTCGCGACCTTTTTTGCGCATCCGGCACTGCACAGCAGCGCAGCGGCCAGGAATGCCATTGCCAGTCTTTTCATCGCCACTCCTTTTGTTTTCTGACGGGATTTTAAGTTGAGAAAAGTTTGGGTGCTATAGCTCCCAAAACAGGTCAAGTTTTTGTGTAGCGTGAGGACATGCAGGATGTTCCCTACCTCGCCCAGGCATTAAGCCATGTGATTGAAAATATAAGGAAAGAGCGGCACATAAGCAAAACCGCCCTGGCCGATTTTTCACGGCTGGAGCGGCGCTACCTGCGGGAAATCGAGACAGGGACAAAACGGCCTACTGTAAACGCG
>CAMWTD010000146.1 GCA_947177085.1 uncultured Desulfovibrio sp. | reverse complement strand
GTATGCGGGGCCTCTGCCGCATCCTGCTTGAGACGCCGCGGGCCCCCACCCCGCTGGTGCAGGAGCTGCACATCGCGGCGGGACATCTTTTCTGCCAGCTCACGGACCACTATCTGTTTGAAAACGCCGCCGCGCTCGCGCCCCTGCTTGCGGCGCGGCGCGAGGCAAAGGACTGACCATGCCCATCTATGAATATGGCTGCGAAAAATGCGGCCGCGACTTTGAGGAACTGGTTTTTGGCGACGAAATGCCGGCCTGCCCCTATTGCGGCTCCGCGGAGACCCATAAGCTCATGTCCCGCTGCGCCCGTTGCAGGAGCGACGGCGGCATGGACTTTGGCGACATGGCCGCGCCCGTTTCCGGAGGCGGCTGCGCGGGCTGTTCCGGCGGCAACTGCGCGAGCTGCGGCCGCTGAGGACCGGCTTTTTCCGGCCACATTTTCCGCAAACCACCCGGCCGGGCACTTCCGGCATCGGCGGCCCGGCCGCCAGGGCGACACCCATGCGCAAGCACCTTGTCATCGCCACGCGCGGCAGCCGGCTGGCACTCTGGCAGGCCGCCCACGTCAAGCACCTGCTCGAAGAACTGGAGCCCGGCCTTTCCATTTCGCTCAACGTCATCAAGACGCGCGGCGACGTCATCCAGGATGTGCCCCTCGCCAAGGTGGGGGGCAAGGGCCTCTTCGTCAAGGAAATCGAGGAGGCCTTGCTGGACGGCCGGGCGGACCTTGCCGTGCACAGCATCAAGGACGTGCCCATGGAGCTCCCCGAGGGGCTGCTCCTCGGCTGCGTGCCCCCGCGCGAGGCAGCCACGGATTGCCTGCTTTCCTGCGCCTATCCCAACCTCGAGGCCCTGCCCCGGGGGGCGCACGTGGGCACGAGCAGCCTGCGCCGCCAGGCCCAGTTGCTCGCGCTGCGGCCGGACTTGCGCATCACGAGCCTGCGCGGCAATGTGGATACGCGCCTGCGCAAGCTCGAGGAGGGCGCCTTCGACGCCATTGTCCTCGCCACAGCGGGGCTCCAGCGCCTCGGGCTGCGCGCGCCCTACATGCTGCCGCTGGACCCGGAGCGCGTCATGCCGGCCGTGGGCCAGGGGGCCCTGGGCATCGAGTGCCGCGAAGACAACTATGACCTGCTCGTTCTGCTCGCGAGCCTTGAGGACCGCGACACCCGCGTCTGCGTGGATGCGGAGCGCGCCTTCCTCGCCGGGCTGGACGGGGGCTGCCAGGTGCCCATTGCCGGGCACGCGCGCTTTGTGGACGAGGACAACATCGTCCTTGAAGGCCTGGTGGCCGAGGTGGACGGCAGCCTCATCCTGCGCGGCGAAAGGCGCGGCGACGCCATAGACTCCCGCCAGATTGGCGAGTCTCTTGCCACGGAACTGCTCGACGGCGGCGGGCGCGCCATCCTGGAAAAACTTTATCCAAAACATTAATTGTCACGCATGGCACGCATTGCTCCCCTTCCGGCATCCCGCCTCCATGCCACCTATGACCCGGCCCGCATCCCCTGGGCCGACAGCTCGGCCATTCCCCTGCCGCGCGAGGGCGCGGGCCGCGCCAATCCATTCCAGCCCCGCGCCATACAGGCGCTGGATTTGGCGCTCGAGATCAGGGCCGCGGGTTACAATGTGTACCTTTCCGGCGAAGCGGACCTCGGCCGCAGCTATATGCTCCTCAACTATCTTCGGCCGCGTGCCCGGCGCATGGCAACGCCGCATGACCTTGTCTATGTGCAGAACTTTGCGGATCCCGACAGGCCCATTCTGCTCTCGCTGCCCGCCGGCCAGGGGAAAAAGTTCAAGGACTGCATGAAGGATGTCATCGACGCCATCGGCCGCGAGCTCGCGCGGCGCTTCGAGACCCAGGCCTTTGTGCGCCAGCGGGCCCGCCTCATGGAGCGTTTCCAGAAGGTGCGCACCGGGCTCATCCACAAGATGAACGACGTGGCCTCCCACCGCGGCTTCAACCTGGACGTGGATGAGAATGGCGGCCTGACGCTTTTCCCGCTCGTCAAGGGCAAGCGCCTGAGCGAGGAGGAATACGGCCGCCTCGACAATGCCCTGCGCCTTGACCTCAAGCGCCGCGGCGACAGCCTGGCGGCCAAGATGGCGGCCTTCCTGCGGCAGATGAACAAGGCCGAGGAATCCCTGCGCGACGACGAGCACGAGCTGGAGCTCAAGGCCATGAAGCAGGTGCTGGACGCGGAGCTCGCCCCGGCGCGCGAGCGGATGCTCAAGGCCTGCCCCTCCGAGGCCCTGAAGACCTATTTCGACGCCCTCCGGGAGGACATCCTGCGCAATCTCGAAGCCTTCCTGCCGCGGGATGCCGCCGGCCCCGGCGATTCCCACGCCCAGCCCCCGGCCGATGACTGCTTTTACCGCTATGAAGTCAACCTTCTGGTGGACAATGGGGGGCTTGTGGGGGCGCCCATCGTGGTGGAGGACAATCCCACGGCGGTAAACCTGCTCGGCTGTGTGGAGCGCGAGTCCGAAATGGGCGCGCTCGTCACCGATTTCACCCTGATTCGCGCGGGCAGCCTGCACAAGGCCAATGGCGGCTTTCTCGTATTGCACATGGAGGACATCCTCCAGCATCCCGGCGCGTGGGAGGGCCTGCTGCGCGCCCTGCGCGCCAACCAGGCCCGCATCGAGGACGGGGGCGAACCGGGCGACACCGCCATGCGCACCAAGGGCATCCTGCCTGAGCCGCTCGAACTTGACCTCAAGGTGGTGCTTATCGGCGGGGAGGAGCTCTATGAAAGCCTGCTCCTGGCGGACGAGCGCTTTGCCAAGCTCTTCCGCATCAAGGCCCACATGACCGATGTGGCCGAGCGCACGGCCCCCAATGTGCGCGCCTATCTCGGGCATATCGCGCGCATCGCGGCCGAGGCGGAGCTTGCGCCCTTCGAGCGCGACGCCCTGGCGTGGCTGGTGGACCTGGGCTCGCACCTTTGCGAGGACCAGCGCCGCCTCTCGTTGCGCTTTCCCCTTCTGCGGGAGCTCATGATCGAGGCCGCCGCCCTCGCGCAACTGCGCGGGGAGCCGCGCGTGGACGCCGCCACGCTTGAGGACGCCTACGCGGCGCGCACCTACCGCGCCAACCTCGATGAAGAAGTCTTCATGGAGGAGTACGACCGCGAAATCATCAAGGTGCAGACCTCGGGCTCGGCGGTCGGGCAGGTGAACGGCCTTTCCGTCACCTGGCACGGCAACTACGAGTTTGGCCTGCCGCACCGCATTTCCTGCACCGTGGGCGTGGGGCAGGACGGCATCATCGACCTTGAGCGCGAGGCCGACCTCGGCGGCCCCATCCACACCAAGGCCATGATGATCCTGAAAAGCTACCTGACGGACCTTTTCGCCCGCACCAAGCCCCTCATGCTCTCGGCCTCGCTCTATTTCGAGCAGAGCTACGCGGGCATCGAGGGGGATTCCGCGTCCGGCGCGGAGCTCGCGGCCCTGCTCTCCGCGCTGGCCGAGACGCCCATGCGGCTGGACCTCGCCTTTACCGGCGCTGTGAGCCATTCCGGGCAGATCATGGCCGTGGGCGGGGCCACGCGCAAGGTGGAAGGCTTTTTCAAGGTCTGCGGCAGGCGCGGGCTCACGGGCACGCAGGGCGTCATCATCCCATACGACAATGTGGACCACCTCATGCTCTCGCCTGAAGTGCTCGAAGCCGTGGAGGCCGGGCGCTTCGCCATTTATCCCGTGCGCCGCATGGAGGAGGCCCTCATGCTCCTGAGCGGCCTGCCCGCGGGGCGACGCCGCGCCAATGGCCGCTTCACGCCCGGAAGCCTCTATGACCTTGTGGACCGGCGTCTCGAACGCCTTGGCTGTTACGCCCAGACCGCCTTTCGGCGCACGCGCGGCAACTGAGCCCCGAGGCCCGGCATGAACAGGAACCCGAGCAAGAAAGCCGCCCTCCTCCAGGCCGCCAAGGAGCTCTTCGGCGAATACGGCTATGCGGAGACCACCTTCAAGAAGATTTCCGACCGCGCCGGCGTGGCCCTGGGCCTCCTCACGCACCACTACGGCAACAAGGAAAAGCTCTTCCTCGCCTCGGGCCTCGACGTGCTGGAGCAGTTCCTCGCGCACCTCAAGGCGGCGGTGGCGGGCGCGCCCACGGGCTATGACGCGGTGATGCGCTTTTGCCGCGCCTACCTCGATTTTTCCATCGACCCGCACTCCAACTGGCTCGTGCTCGTGCGCTGCTCCCCCTACAGCGACATGAAGACCAAGACGGACCGCGACCTCATGGATTCGCGCTTCGCCCGCATCCATGAATTGCTGGCCGCCCTGCTTGTCCGCGGCGTGGAGGACGGCAGCCTTGTCACGCTGGATGCCGACGGCACGGCGCAGGTGGTCATTTCTCTCCTGGTCGGGGCCAACCGCACCCGGGTGCTCACGCCCTATGCGCCCGAAGGGCTCTATGAGGAGACGCTGGCCTTTGTTTCCCGCTCCATCAGGAGCCGCACCGATGCCGCCCCGGCCCGGGGCGACACCCCCGTGAAATAACGCGCGCCTGAGCCACGCCCCCGGAGCGAGGCCCCCAAAATCCCCTTTTCAGGAGACAGCATGGAATTTTTCAAGGCGCTCATGCTCACCGACATGGCAGTCAAGCTCGCCGTGCTCTCCCTGGCGGGGGCGCTGGTGCTGGCAATCTGGAATCTCGCGGCCGTGGCCCGCAAACACCGGGGCGGCCGCTGATGTTCTTCAATATCTGCATCTGGGCGGCATATATCGCGGTCTTTGTGTGGCTCGCGCGCAAGGGGCGCGGGCACGACGCCCTCACCGCCGGGCGGGTGGGTTTCGGCATCCAGGCCTTCGCCTATGTGGCGACCTATATTTCCGCCGTGGCCCTGGTGGGCTTCGGCGGCCTGGCCTATGCCTATGGGCTGCAAATGCTGCTCGTGGCCGCGGGCAATGTGTGGCTGGGCACCTGGATGGTCTACCGCTTCATGGCGTGGCCCACGCGCGTCTGCCAGCGGGCGCTCGGCGCGCGCACGCCCACCCAGCTTATCGCCAAGGGCCATGAGAGCCGGGCGCTCGGCAAGGCGCTGGCCGTGCTCTTCGCCGTGTTCCTCGGCGTATACGCCTCGGCGGTCATCAAGGGCGCGGCGCTCCTGCTCGCGCAGATCGTGCCCGTGCCCGTGTGGATACTCATCTGGGCCGTGGCGCTGCTCGTGGGCTTCGCGGTCTTTGTGGGCGGCCTGCGCGGGGTGCTTTATACCGAGGCCATGCAGGGCTTTGTGATGCTGGTGGGCATCTGTATGCTCGTCGGCGCGGTCTTCGTGCAGGTGGGCGGCCCCGCCGCGGGCATCGAGAAACTGGCGGAACTTCCCCCCACACCCTCGGTCAACAATGGTTTCGCGGCCCTCTCCGCCGGGGAGCAGGGCTGGTTCATCATTTCGCTCGTCATTGTCACTTCCGTGGCCGTATGGGCGCAGCCGCAGATGATCCAGCGGCACTTCGCCCTCGCCTCCCCGAGGCAGGTGGACCGCATCACCCCGCTGGCCATGCTGGTGCTGACCCTTCTCGTGGGCGGCGCGTATTTTGCCGCCTCCCTTTCGCGGCTTATCCTGCCCGAAGTGAGCTCGCCGGATGAAGTGATGCCCATGCTGGTGCGGATGCTGCTTCCCAACGCGGGGCTGCAGCTTTTTGTGCTGGCCATCGTGTCGGCCTCGCTCTCCACGGCCACCGCCATCTTCCATATCGCCGTCTCGGCGCTCGCCGAGGACCTGCCGGGCCGCAAG
>CAMWTD010000145.1 GCA_947177085.1 uncultured Desulfovibrio sp. | reverse complement strand
GGCCCCGGTCGGCGCGCAGGGCCTCGGCCGCCGCCTCTGGGGCGGCCGCGGGCGCGGGCCCGTCATCAGCCAGGGCGAGGCCGCTGAGGAGGCAGAGCCACAGCACGCAGAGCCCGGCGAGGGCCGGGTGCGCGCCCCGGAGGGGCCGGGGATCTCGCAGTGTCTCGATGGCGCGGCGCATGGTGCTCGGGGAAGCGGGCGCTGGGACGCCGTTTCCTCTCCTTTGCCGGATTTTAAGCCCCACTGCGGGCTTTGGCAAGATAGGGTGGGCCGGATTGACATATCAATATATCTTGATATAGAAATACTGTGTGCCGCGCGCCCGAGGCGCCCACGCCACTGCGCCGGCGGCGGCACGTGGCCCGCGCGGGACGTCGCACACTCGGCCACCCTCGGCTCATGGCATTAATGCCGTCAGCTCGTCTCTATAAAAAAATAAAGGAGCGACCCATGCGCATCGGAACTCTGATCCGCCAGGCGGAGCGTCCCTTCTTTTCCCTTGAGTTTTTCCCACCGGCGGAAGAAAGCCAGCTTCCCGCGTTTTATGCCGCGGTGGAGGAGCTGCGGGCGCTTCGGCCGCTCTTTGTCTCCGTCACGTACGGGGCCGGCGGCTCCCGCCAGCGCAACACGCTCGCTGTCACGGCGGAGCTTGCGCGGCGCGGACTGACGGCCATGGCGCACCTGACCTGCGTGGGCGCGCAGCCCGGGGACATCGCCGCCTTTTTGCGGGAGCTGCGCGGGAACGGCGTGGACAATGTGCTCGCCCTGCGCGGCGACCCGCCCAAGGGCCAGACCTGGGAGAGCGCCTGCGGGGCCTTTCGCCACACGGCGGACCTTGTGCGGTTCATCCGCGAAACCGAGCCGGACATGGGCATCGGCGTGGCCGCCTATCCGGCCCCGCATCCGGAATCCGCCACGTTTGCCCTTGACCGGCTGCACACCGCGGAAAAACTGGCCGCCGGGGCGGATTTCGCCATCACCCAGCTCTTTTTCGACGTGCGCGAATACGAGGCCCTGGTGGCCAGCCTGCGCGAGCGCGGCGTGGATGTGCCCGTGGTTCCGGGCATCCTGCCCATCCAAAGCCTCGATGCCCTGCGCCGGGTATTGTCGCTCTGCGGGGCCAATATCCCGGGCAAGCTCTATCTTGAGCTGGAGGAGGCCCATGCCGCGGGCGGGGCGGAGGCCGTGCGCGAGGCAGGGCTGGCCTTTGCCGTGCGCCAGATCCGCCGCCTCATGGACATGGGCGCGCCCGGCATCCACCTCTATACCTTGAACAAGCCGGGCCTTTGCCGCCGCATTGCCGAGGAAGTGGGTTTTTGAAGGGACGGGCCGCACATGCCCGGGCTTGACCCGGGGCGCGCCGCCCTCTAGGCTGCCCGCATGAGCATTGAAAAAAGCCACCGGCCGCTGCTCGCGGCCATCTGCGCGTCGCTCTTCTGTATGCCCTTCATGCTTGCCGGGGTGAATGCGGTGCTGCCGCCCATCGGCGAGAGCCTGGAGGCCAGCGCCCGGCAGTTGAGCCTCATCGGGACGTTCTATTCCCTGGGGCTCGCCGTGTTCCAACTGGCTTCGGGCAGGCTCGGCGACATTTTCGGGCATCGGCATGTCTTTCTGCTCGGCATTGCCGTTTTCGCCGTGTGCGGGGCCGCGCTGGGCTTTGTGCGCTCCATGCCGCTCTTCATCGGGCTGCGCTTCTTCCAGGGCCTTGGGGGGGCCATGTTCAACGCCAGCGGCCTCGCGCTTTTGGCCTCGGCCGCGCCGCCGGAAAAGCGGGCGGCCTATCTCGGCATCAGCGGGGCGGCCGTCTATGCGGGCATTGCCTGCGGGCCCCCGCTCGCCGGGCTCGTGACCGGCCTCCTTGGCTGGCACTGGCTCTTCTGGGGCAATGCGCTCGCCTTTGCGGGCGTCTTTTTGCTGATGAAGGTCACGGTCAGGCGGGAGTGGCGCACCGCCGAGGGCCAGCCCTTCGACGCCCGGGGCTGCTTCCTCTACGGCTGCGCCATGGTCGCGCTCACCTTCGGGGCCTCGGAACTGGCCGAAAGCCCGTCCCTCGGCTGGTGTCTGCTGGCGGCCTTTGCGGGCCTCCTCTTCCTTTTCTGGCTGAATGAACTGAGAAGCCGCTATCCGCTGCTCGACATGCGGCTGCTCGCGCAGAACCGCGTCTTTGCGCTCTCTTCGCTGGCGGCCTTTGTCAACTACACCTCCTTTTTCGGCACGCTCTTTTTCTTCAGCCTCTATCTGCAGGTGGGGCTGGGCATGGAGGTGCAGGAGTGCGGGCTCGTCCTCGCCTTTCAATCCGTGATGCAGGCCCTGACGACACCGCTCGCCGCGCGCCTGTGCAAGAGCTGGCCGCTCGCCCGGGTGAGCGCCGTGGGCGTGACCCTGTGCGGCGTCGGGCTCGCCATGGCGGCCTTTTTGAGCCTCGACTCCCCGCTCTGGCCTATTTTTGTGGTGCAGGCCTTTCTCGGGACGGGCATAAGCCTCTTCGCGCTGCCGAATACCGCCATCATCCTTGAAAGCGCGGGCGACGACCATGTGGGCCAGGCCTCTGGGCTTACCGGGGCCGTGCGCACGGCGGGCCAGCTTTGCAACATGGTCGTCATCACCCTGACGCTGGGCTTCTTCCTCGGCAATGCCCCAGTGGACACGGCCACGCTCTCGGGCTTCATGCGCTGTATGCGGGTGGATCTGGTGATTTTCTGCGTGTGCAACCTCGGGGCCATCGCCTGCGTGCTGGCGCAGAACCGGAAGTGATTTTTCAGGGATTTCACACTTTTGGATGAACCTTGCGCGGCAACGATAAAAAGCATAAAAAAAGTCTAAAGTTTTGCCGCCCGGGGCCGTAAAGAGCAGCAGGATGGTGTCTCATGCCTGATATGCACACCCTGCAAATGCGGATCATGCTCCAGAGCTATGAGCAGCAACTGCTCGCGGCGCGGCGTCTGGCCCGTTTTCGCGTCAAGCGCCGGCTGGCCGCGGGGGAAAAGCCCCAGGATCCGGACCCAGCCGTCAATCGCCGTGTCTTTGTGGAAAAAGTGGCACGGGAATTGTATGAGACCCTCATATTCACGGGCAGCGCCAATCCCGTGGTGGAGGACATCCGCGCGGAGCTCAGCGAGGCCATGGGCCTCGAAGTTGGCTTCACCTACCCGCCGGGGGCGCGGCTGCGCATCGTGGCCATTGAGCCGGAAGGCCAGCGGCCCTTGAGCGCGGAGGAAGAACGGCGCGCCCGACATGCCCTGTGGCGCATCACGCGCCAGAAAGTTGACCAGAGCATGCTGGAGCGGCCAAGGCGGGAGGCCGTCTGCTGAAAGGCCCGGATGCCGGGCCCGGATGCCCGGGACGGCCGCGACGATCGAGACCCCGCGCAGGGCAAGAGCCCTGCTGAAGGAGCAGAGAATGGAAATCCGCAATGCCGGTATGGGCTACCCCCTGCTTGACCCTTATGCCAATAGCGCCGGGGCCGGAGGGGTGGACAAGAGCGGCGAGGCCGCCACGGGCCGGGCAAGGCCCGCTGAGGAGAACCCCGCGGGGGGGGATACCATCAGCGTTTCGCGCGACGCCCTGCTCCTCACCGAGGCGCGGCGCACCGCCCAGAACACGCCGGATGTGCGCGCGGACCGCGTGGCGGAGCTGCGCGAGCAGGTGGCCAACGGCACGTACACCATCGACGCCCAGGCCATCGCCGAGAGCCTGGTGCGCGAGGAGCCTTCCCTCTTCCGCATTGTCTGAGCCCTTCCCGCACCTTTCAGGAAGACGGCCGTTCCTTCGGGGACGGCCTTTTTTCTTTCAGGCATGATTTCTGCATATAAGGGGCAAGCACATCCAGAGCGCCGCTTCAAAGGCGCGCCCGGCACGGGCGCGAACACCGCAATATGAGGCCTGGGGCCGGCGGCGCGGAGGGAGTATCCATGCAATCGTTCTTCAAGATTTTGACGCCGCTGTTCCGCTGCCTGTGGGCGCTCGCCCTCGCCGTGAGCATTCTCGGCTGGTCCGCGCCCGCGGAGGCCGTGCGCATCAAGGATATCGCCACCTTCTCCGGCGTGCGCGACAACCAGCTTATCGGCTACGGCCTCGTGGTGGGCCTCGCCGGCACGGGCGACAAGAAGGATTCGGCCTTCACCATGAGTTCCATGAAGAACATGCTCGACCGCATGGGCATCGGGCTCAATTCTTCGGCGCTCAAGGTCAAGAACGTGGCCTCGGTCATGGTGACGGCGCGGATGCCCGTTTCTTCCAAGCCGGGCACGCGGCTCGACGTGACCGTCTCGTCCGTGGGCGACGCCACCTCCCTGCTCGGCGGCGTGCTGCTCCAGACGGCGCTCAAGGGCGTGGACGGCAAGACCTACTGCCTCGCCCAGGGCGCGCTCACCGTGGGCGGCTATTCCGTCAACGGCGAGGCCGCGTCCACCTCCAAGAATGTGAGCACCGTGGGCCTCATCCCCGGGGGCGGCATCGTGGAGCGGGCCATCCCCTTTGAATTCAACCAGCAGGACAAGCTCACCCTCAACATGCGCGTGGGCGACTTCACCACGGCCCAGCAGATTGCCGAGCGTCTCAACACGGCCATGGGCGGCTCCTTCGCGCGCGCCGTGGACGCCATGAGCGTGAGCCTGGATGTGCCCCCGCAGTACCGCAACAATCTTGTGCCGCTCATGGCCTCGGTCGAAAACCTCGAGGTCACGCCCGACACCGCCGCCAAGGTGGTGGTGGATGAAAAGACCGGCACTGTGGTCCTCGGCAAGGATGTGCGCATCACGCGCGCGGCCGTGGCCCACGGCAACCTGCAGATCACGGTGCAGGAGAACGAGCAGGTCTCGCAGCCCGGGCCCTTCTCGCAAGGGCAGACGGTGGTCACGCCCGAGACGGACATCAATGTCCGCGAGGAGAGCCGCCGCCTGCACATGGTGGAGGGGGCGACCCTGCAGGAGCTGGTGGACGGCCTCAACGCCATCGGCGCCACCCCGCGCGACCTCATTTCCATCCTGCGCAGCCTGCAGGTTTCCGGCTCGCTCCATGCGGACCTGGAGGTGATCTAAGATGACCACGCCCCTTGACGCCACGGCCCTCGTGACCTCCCAGAACGGCGCCGCCGACCAGTCGCGCCGCGAGCTCCAGGCCAAGCTCAACGGCCTTGGCGGCATCAATGGGCGCAAGCTCTCGCCCGAAGCTCAGGAAAAGAAGCTGCGCGAGGCCTGCGAGGGCTTCGAGTCGGTCTTCATCCAGAAGATGTGGCAGGAGATGCGCAACACTATCCCCAAGGGCGGCCTCATGCACGGCAAGGAGGAGCGCTTCTGGCAGGACATGTATGACCAGGAGCTCTCCAAGTCCATGACCAGCGCGGGCGGTATCGGCCTCGCGGACATGATGTACGCCCAGCTTTCGCGCAATCTCGTTTCCGCCAGTCGCAGCGCGGCCGGGGCCTCCCAGAGCCGGGCCTTCGCGCCCGAGGCGGCGCCCCTGCTGGAGACGGCCCCCGAGGCGGCCGCCACCCCGGCGCAGGCCGCCGCGGCCCATGCGCCGGCGCAACCCGCCCCCGCAGCGGCGGCCTCCGCGGCGTCCATCTATGACGGGGCTGCCCCGGCGACGGCCCCCGGGCCCGAGGACAAGGCTGCCCCGGCGGCTCCGGCCCCCGCTTTCGCCGTCAATACGGCTGTCGCTGCCGCGCCTGCGGCAATGGCGGCCGCTGCCGCCCCCGAGGAGCCTGTGGAGCTGAATCCCGAGGTGGAGCGCGCCCTCGCCGCGCTACGCGCCCGCCAGGCCCTGCACCAGCAGGATGCCGGCGGCGCGGTCGCGCAGCAGG
>CAMWTD010000144.1 GCA_947177085.1 uncultured Desulfovibrio sp. | reverse complement strand
GAGCAGGTGGTCGATGCCCACCTTTTTCAGGCAGTATTCAAGGCAGTCATAATCCCAGACGCCGCTCGGCGTGATCCAGACATGGTCCTTGTAATAGTCGGAAATCTTGCGTGGGAGGCCCGTGACCGCGGGCGAAAGCATCTGGTCGAGCCGCGCGAGGTAATAGGGCAGCACTTCGCCCCAATGGCCGGAGATGATTTTCAGGCCGGGGAAGCGCTCGAACATCCCGCGCAGGGTCATGCGCAGCACCTGCACGCCCGCCTCCACATGCCAGCCCCAGCCATAGGCGCTGACAATGGTGTCCAACTGGTCGCCGAGGCCGCTGTAATAGGCCTCGCACACCTCCTTGCAGGTGAAGTTGGGGTGGATGTAGAGCGGCACGTCGAGCTCGCAGAAGGCTTTCCACACGGGCTCGAAGCGCGGGTCGTCCAGAAAGACCGGGCCAGTGCCGGGACGCCCGGAAATGAGCGCGCCCACAAAACCGAGCTCGCTGACGCAGCGCTTCAATTCCGCAACGGCCTTGTCGGGCTCCGCCCAGGGGAGTGTGGCGAAGGCGCGGAAGCGCGCGGGATACGGCTTGATGGCCGCGGCCATGTCATTATTGGCCTGCGTGGTGAGCGCGGCGGCTTCGGCCCCCCCGAGCCATTGCGACGCATTGGTGTACGACACCACCTCCATGTCGATGCCCGCCTTGTCCATGATGGCGATGCGTTGCTCGCCCAGGCTGAAAAGCTGCGCTACGTCCGGCCTGTCGGCTGCCGCGGGGTGCAGGAAGGTCTCCGCATAGGGATAGGCCGCGGCGACGGCCGCGGCGGTGGCTTTTGAAATGGGCCGGGAAACGATATGCTCCTCCAGGGCGATGATCTTCATGGCTTTCTCCGGGTTCGGTCCCTGAACTGTTGGCAACATGGTGACTATTGATATATCAATGCTTCAGGAGGCGTGTCAATGCGCGAGGCGGATGACGAGAAAAACGCCCTGGGCTACCACCTGCACCGGGCTTTTGCCGCGCTCACCGAAACCCTGCACGGGGAATTGCGCGCGGCAGGGCTCTCCCTCACGCATCCGCAGTTTTCCGTGCTCCAGGCGGTGAGCCGCAAGCCTGGCCTGAGCCAGAACGGGCTCGCGCGCGAAACGGGCAAGGACGGCGCGGCCATCAGTCGCTCCCTGAACTATCTGGAAAAGCGTGGGCTCATCCGCCGGGCGGCAATCAATGGCTGCACCAAGGGCGTTTTCCTGACGCAACAAGCCGAGGAGCTGCGGCCGTTGCTCGACGACGCCATCCGCAAAACCTTGGCGCGCGCCTGCGCGGGCATGGAGCCCGACGAAGCGCGGACCCTCGTGCGCCTGCTGGAAAAAATCCCCGCCGCCTTGCATGAAGCCGCGCCGCGCGGCTGACGCCTTTTTGCAAAAGGCAGCGCGGCGCAGGCATCCCACCTTCCCGCTCTCCCTGGCCGGGGGAGGCCACGGCGTCCGGATGATGCCCCGTCGTTGCGCCCGATTTTTGACAAAAGGACGCTGGGGGGCTATGTGTTCCCTTTCCGCCTCCCGCAGGGCCGCAGGGCGCGCCGTTTCCGGCGCTTTTCCGTCCGTGCCGCCCGGCGTCGCAAGAAACGGGGCAGGCATATGGAACGGCTCCTCCTCACCCTCGGCATCATCTTCGCCAGCCTGACGGCGGGCTATGCCTCGCGCCATGCCGTCGAGGCCGGGTGGCTGCCCTTTGGCGTGACCCGCATGGAGGACGCCCGCAAGAAGATGCAGGTGCTCGCCGTCTTTGTGCTCATCCCCATTTCCGCCATGCTTTCCCTCTGGGGCCTGCCGAAGCCGGACCCGCGCCTCATCGCGCTGCCCTTCCTCGGCCTCGCGGCCTGGGTGCTCGGCGGGGCCATCGCCCTTGTGGCCGCGCGACGGCTGCATCTCGGGCGTCCCCAGACGGGCAGCCTCTACTGCTGCGGCACTTTCACCAATATCGGCGCGGTGGGCGGCCTTACGAGCCTGCTCTTTCTCGGGGAAAATTCCATCGCGCTGGTGGCGCTCTACCGCCTGTGCGAGGAAATCTATTATTTCAGCGTCTCCTTTCCCATCGCGCGCTGGTACAGCCCGGAGAATACGGCGACGAAACTTTCCTTCCGGGCCTTCCGGCTCGACCCCATCCTCTGCGTCATCGTGTGCGCGCTGGGGGCGGGTTTCGTGCTCAACTGGGCCGGAGTCCCGCGGCCGGAATTTTGCGGGCCCGTTGCCTCCGCCGCCATGATTGCCGCAACCACGCTCTTTCTTTTCGCCATCGGTCTTAGCCTGCGCCTTTCGCGGCTTTCCTGCTATATCAGGCCGAGCCTCGCCGTGTGCGCCATCAAGTTTGTGGCCGTGCCCGCGGTCATTATCAGCCTGGCGGCGGCGCTCGGTTTCGGCGGCTTGGAGGGGGGCCTGCCGCTCCGGGTGGTGGCCATCCTCTCGGCCATGCCCGTGGCCATGACCGCGCTTGTGCCGCCGACCCTGTTCCATCTGGATGTGGATCTCGCCAATGCCTGCTGGATTTTCAGCACGCTGGGGCTTATTGCGGTGCTGCCGCTCCTGATGCTTTTTCTGCCCGCGCTGTAGGGCCAAGCCCCTGCCCTGCGGGCGCAAACACCCGAGGAGGTCTTGTATGAAACGCGGAAAACTCTTTCTCGCCCTGGCGGCCTGCGCCTGCCTTGTGGCCGCGCCCTTCACGGCTGCCAAGGCGGACCCCTACAAGGGCGAATACAAGCTGAGCGTGGTGCCCGGCGCCACCTCCGGCTGGGGCAAGACGGCCGCCTATTTCGCCGACCTCGTGCGCAAGCGCTCCGACGGGCGCATCAATATCAAGGTCTATCCCTCGAGCCAGCTCCTTTCCGGCAAGCAGACCTCGGAATTTCTCATGCTGCGCAACGGGGCCATTGACTTCGCGCTGGCCTCGACCATCAACTGGTCGCCGCAGATCAAGGAGCTCAACCTCCCGGCGCTGCCCTTCTTCATCGCCGCCCAGCCCGACCGCTACAAGGCCATGGACGCCATCGAGGCCGGCAAGTCCGGCAAGATGATGGTGGACGCCATCGAGGACAAGGGCGTGAAGATCATCGGCTGGGCCGAGAACGGCTTCCGCGAGCTCACCACGAGCAAGGGCCCCATCGCCTCGCCCGAGGACATGAAGGGCCTCAAGATCCGCGTGGTGGGCAGCCCCATCTTCATCGAGACCTTCCGCGAACTGGGCGCCAACCCGGTGAACATGAACTGGAGCGAGGCCACCACAGGCTTCCAGCAGGGTGTTGTGGACGGGCAGGAAAACCCGACCAACGGCATCAACATCCCGCTCAAGATCTGGGATTTCCATAAGCACCACAGCGACTGGCACTACATGATCGACCCCCTGCTCATGGGCGTGAACCCGCAGGTGTGGAAGAGCTTCAGCCCCGAGGACCAAAAGCTGCTCGTGGAATGCGCGGCCGAAGCGGAAAAGTACGGCAAGGCCCTTTCGCGCCTCGGCATGGATGACGGCGCTTCCGCCGCCTACCTGAAGAGCATCGGCGAGCTGCCCGAAGCGGCCGATCCTTACGCCACCATGAAGGAAAACGGCATGACCGTCACCCGCCTCACGCCCGAGCAGATCCAGGCCTTCCACAAGGCCACGCAGAAGGTGCGTGACGACTGGACGGCCAAGATCGGGCCCGACCTCGTGAAGGCGGCCGAAAGCGACATGGCCGCCGTCAAGTAGCTCCGCATGACGTTTGCGCCCTGCGGCCCCCCGCGCACCTCACGGGGCGGCCGCAGGCCGTGGAGGGAGGAACGAACCATGCGCCCCATTCCCAAGATGCTGCTCCTTTTTGCGCTCATCATTCTCGGCTCGGCCATCTTTTTTGTCGTCATCAACGACGAGGACATCGGCTCCCCGCAGACGGCCACGCAGACGTCCGGGGCTGCCGGGAGGTAGGCCATGCGCCACCCGCTCCACTACCTGAACGAGCATTTCGAGGAAGTGCTGGGCTCCATCCTGCTCGCCATCATGGCGACGGTGGCCTTCATCAATGTCATCGTGCGCTACTGCACCTCGTTTTCCTTTGCCTGGAGCGAGGAACTGACGGTGAACTTCTTCGTCTGGGTGGTCTTGCTCGGCACGGCGCGCGCCTTTCGGCAGGGCACGCATCTCGGCATGAACATCGTCTATGAGGCGCTCCCCAAGCCCGCGCGCAAGGCGTGCTACTGGTTCGGCTGCGCCCTTTGCGTGCTTTTTTTCGGCGCGCTCTGCTGGACGGGCACGCTTGAGGTCATCGACGAGTACGAGCTGGAATCCATTTCCGAATCGCTCGGCGTGCCCGTATGGTGGTATACCATTGCGACGCCGCTTTTTTCCCTGCTGATCATCGTGCGCATGTGCCAGCGCTCCTGGCTTGACCTGCGCACGGGAAACTTTTAGCGACGGCGCTGGCCCGGCCCCGCGCCCGCGTTGCGGCGTCGCAACGCCCCCGAACCTGCCATGGAAAGTACGCTTTTTCAGGACCCCGCTTTCTGGCTTTTGACGCTCTTCCTCGTGCCGCTCCTTTTGCGCGTGCCCATTGCGCTCTCGCTGGGCGTGGCGGCCCTTGTGGTCGTCTGGAAGTGGGACATGGGCCTGAACATGCTTTCCTACAACTTTTTCGCTGGCATCGCCAAATTCCCGCTGCTCGCCATCCCCTTCTTCATTCTCGCGGGCTATATCATGGAGCGCGCGGGCATTGCCTCTCGCATCGTGACGCTTATGGAATCGCTCACGGGAACCATGACCGGCGGCCTCGCCATCGCCACTGTGGCCGTCGCCACCTTCTGGGGCGCGGTGAGCGGCTCCGGGCCCGCCACCGTGGCGGCGCTGGGGCTCATCCTCATTCCCGGCATGACGCGCGTTGGCTATGACCGCGATTTCGCGGCGGCCACGGTCTCCGTGACCTCGGGCCTCGCCATCGTCATCCCGCCGAGCATCGCCTTCATCGTCTACGGCGGCATTGCCAATGTGTCCGTGCCCGCGCTCTTTGCCGCGGGCTTCGTGCCCGGGCTCATCGTGGCCCTGTGCATCATGGCGGCGGTGTTTTTCATCTCCCGCAGGAAAGGATACCGGGGCAAGCGAGGCACGAAACCCGTGGGCAAGGCCTTCCGCGATGCCTTCTGGGGCGTGCTCACCCCGGCGGTGATTCTCGGCGGCATCTACGGCGGCATCTTCACCCCCACTGAGGCCGCGGCCGTGGCGGTGTTCTGGGGCCTCTTCGTGGGCATCTTCATTTACCGCACCATCAACAGCGTGAAGATGCTCTTCGAAATCTTTTCCGCCAGTATGCAGGCCACGGCCGTGGTGATGATCGTCGTCACCTGCGCCGGCCTTTATTCGTGGGTGGCCTCCACGGTGGGACTTGTGGAGCGGGGCTCGGCGCTCTTGCTTTCCGTCTCCAGCGACCCGTGGGTCGTGCTCTTGATGATCAATATCATCCTGCTGCTCGCGGGCATGTTGCTGGACGCCATTTCTATTTACTATGTCTTTTTGCCCTTCATGCTGCCCATCATGGCACATTTCGGGTGGGACCCCATCTGGTTCGGCATCATGATGACCGTCAACCTCGCTGTCGGGCAGGTCACGCCCCCGGTGGCCGTCAACCTCTATGTGGGGGCCAATATCAGCGGCCTGACCATGGAACAGATAAGCAAGGCGGCGCTCCCGCTCATCGGCGCGGCGCTTTTCGCGCTCATCGTTATCATCCTCATCCCCGGCCTTTCCACCTTCCTGCCCAGGCTGCTCGGGCTGTCGTAGGCGAGACGGGACGTCGGGAGCGGCTAG
>CAMWTD010000143.1 GCA_947177085.1 uncultured Desulfovibrio sp. | reverse complement strand
CTACCAACTGAGCTAACTGCCCTCCCGGAGCAATTTTTTTATTCCACTTGGCCTCTTGCGTCAAGGCAAAAGTTCCGTAAAAAATTTTTTACAGGAAATTTTTTTCAACCCTCCGACATTGCACAAAAAAATTTTTCCCGTCCGTGAAACCCCTCCCGCGCGTCTTGCCGTTCACCGCTAGCGGTGTTAGTTCTTGCGCCACACGGATGCAAGGAAAGGTAATGACGAGCACGCGCGCCTGGGGCCTTCTGCTGGCCCTTGCCATTCTTCCCCTTCTTCCCCACGCCGCCCGGGGGGCGGTGATCGACGGCAACCGCATCATGGACCAGCGCATGAGCGAGAACCTCTGCGCCATCACCTTTGATGACGGCCCCTCCCGCCACACCGGGCATCTGCTTGACATGCTTCGCGACTACGGCATCCCGGCAACCTTTTTCCTCCTGGGGGGCAATGCGGAGCGCAATCCCGCCATGGTGCGCCGCATTGTTGCGGAAGGGCACGAAGTCGGCAACCACTCCTGGTCGCACCCCAACCTGCGCACGCTTGCGCCCGAAGCGCAGGAGCAGGAAATCAGCGCGACCGATGCAGTGCTTCGCGCCCTGGGCGGCAATCCCGCCTACCTGCGCCCCCCCTACGGCAACTTTGATGCGCACACCCTGGAAATTGCGCATACCCTTGGCGTGGATGTCATCCTTTGGTCCATGGACAGCCACGACTGGAAAAGCCTGCCCCAGGACTATGCCAAGCTGCGTTCCACCCGCGGAACCCAGTATGAAAGCGGGGACCTGCGCGGCATCTTCCTTTTTCACGATACGCACAAGAGCACCGTGGACGACCTGCCGCGCATCATCGCCAACCTGCTCGCCGGCGGCTGCCGCCGCTTTGTCACGGTGAGCGACTACCTCGCCGCCGCTCTGGACCCGGAGCCGGGCCTGCTCATGACGCGCCGCCCCGCAGCCTCGCGGCCGCCTCTCGCCATCCCCTCGCTGGCCGTTCAACACCGCCGCGCAAGGGCGGGCGCGGCATTTGCCATCCCACTTGCGCGCTGCAGCCGTCCGTGGCAGGCTTCCGCAACCAGCACCGCAAATGCGCCGCGCGAGGCGCACCAGCCCGCCGCCACGCGGCTTGCCGACGGCGACGCCCATGCGGCCGATGATTCCCGCTCGGCCGCGGAAATCTAGCCGCCCGCTTTCCGCAACAGGCCGCGCAATCAGGCTTGCGGTCCCGCCATTTCAGGCGGGAAAGACCTGCGCCTCGTACCAGAAAAGCCGCGCCTGCGGCATCCGCCAGGAGCCTTGCGGAACGCCCGCCTTGCGGCAGAGATTTTCCAGATAAGCCTCCCTGTCCCAGCCCTGTTCAATCGGAACCTGCGGTAAAAAGACGCCGGTGCGGCCGCCATATTGCAGGGCAAGGCCATGCCTGCCCACCTCGATGCGCGCGGGGTCCGGACAGGGCGTGAGCTCGTCCAGCACGGAAATCTCAAGGTTCGCCCGCGCCCATTCCCGCGCCGTGAGCGGCGGAAAACGCGGATCTTCCAGCGCGGCGGCCCGCGCCATGCGCCAGACAGTTTCCTCCAGCGGCTCGCGGCCCACGATTGTGCCGATGCAGCCGCGGAGATTGCCGCCGAGCGTGATTGTCACGAATGCGCCGAGCGGCCGACCGAGCACAGGGTGGTCATCACCGTGTGGCGCTTCGGGGCTGGCCAAGGCTTCCGTGAGGCCCGTCACCCCTGGCATTACCGGCTCAGCGCCCACCGCAAGCGCGATGGACTGCCGCGCCAGGCGGCTCAGCCACGCCTTTTCCGTTGCGTCAAGATCGAATGAAAGCCCCATGCCCCCTCCTCAAGACCGCAGTGCGGCCAGCTTGCCTGTGTGCGCAGGGCTGCGCTTTTTTGTTCCGTTTTAGGCCGGTATTGAGCATGGACAACTCTGTCCGGCTGATCCTGCCAGCGCCAGCAACAGTAATGCCGTGCGTCCCCTTCCCCATCGCCTCTTGACCGCCACAAAAAAGAAATGCCACAACCATGGGTTGCGGCACCTCTTGAACTTGCCTGCGCCCCGAAGGCGCGGCAGGCGTGGAAACTAGTCTTCGCCTTCGGCGTGGCTCTGCTTGCCCGCGCCCTTGAGGCCATACATGGTGGTGGAGCCCGAGGACCAGAACTCCAGCACCTGGTCGTTGACCAGGGCGGTGAGGATCTTCTTCACTTCGCGGGGCTTCATGTCCGGGAAGAGGGCCACGAAGTCATTGAAGTAGAACTTGGACTTGGCGGCGGACTTGCCCTTGAGGAAGTCCACGATGACTGCTTTTTGCTGATCCGTAACGTCGGCCATGCTCTCTCTCCTGAAGGAAACGCGGCCCGGCCTTGGGGGCCGGGCCGCAGGGAATGCCTAGAACTTGAACTGGGTGCTCTGACGCCAGCTGTAGTAGGCGGATTCGCGGAAGTCGTCGATGAGGTGCTCGGTGAACTCCAGGCCGGTCAGCTTGAAGAACTCCTCCCAGCCGATGCGCTCCGCCCAGTCGCCCAGGCGCTCGTACTTTTCGGCGTTGGCCGAATAGACGTCGATGATGTGGCGCACCGTCTTGGTGAGGGTGGGCCAGCGCGGCGGCTCGTTGGGGATGTAGGCCACCACGACCTTGGAGAACTTGGGCCAGGTGATGCGGTTGGAGACCTTGCCGCCCACCATGATGGCGATGCCGTCGCTCTCGCCGTCGGCGATGGGAAGCGCGGGGCACATGGTGTAGCAGTTGCCGCAGTACATGCAGCGGTCTTCCTTGATGGCCACGGAATTCACCTTGTTGCCGTCAAACTCCACCTTGGTGGGGCGCACGGCGGCGGTGGGGCAGGCGGCCACGGCCAGCGGAATCTCGCAAAGCTGGTCGACCCAGGCGGTGTCGATCATCGGGGGCTTGCGGTGGATGCCCACGAGGCCGATGTCCGAGCAGTGCACGGCGCCGCACATGTTGATGCAGCAGGCGAGGGCCACGCGCACCGGGGCGGGCATGCGCATGTGGATGAAGCCGTCAAACAGGGCGTCCATGACGGCCTTCACCGGGCCGGAGGCGTCCGTGGCCGGGGTGTGGCAGTGGATCCAGCCCTGGGTGTGGATCATGTTGCAGATACACGCGCCCGTGCCGCCCACCGGGAACTTCTGCGAGCCGCCCGCGAACTTGCGCGAATTGAGGTCGTCGCGCAGGGCCTTCATGGTGGCTTCGTCCTTCACCATGAATTCCATGTTGTTGCGGGTCGTCCAGCGCACATAGCCGTCGCAGTACTTGTCGGCGATGTCGCAGATTTCGCGGATGTGGGTGATGGACATGGTGCGCGAGCCGCCGCAGCGCACGGTGTAGACCTTGTCGCCGCTCTCGGCCACATGGAGGAGCACGCCGGGCTCGAGGACCTCATGGTAGACCCACTTGCCGAAGTTCTTGGCGATGACCGGCGGGAAGTACTGGTCGTATTTGTGCGGGCCGATGTCGGAGATGCGGCCTTCCATGGGTTTCTTGGGATCGTACCCCGTAGAGATGAATGCCATATCTGTGTCCCCCTTTGGCTAGCGCTGATGGCGTTGACGGTAGGCTTTGAGGTCATGCGTCCAGCCGCCGGGCACTTCGCTCTCCTTGAAGAAGATGAAGGGATTGGTGCGCGGGTTCTTGACCTGGCAGGGCATGGCCGGGGTCTCGGTGGCTTCGAGCAGCTTCTGGAAGGAGAGGCGCTTCATGGTCTCGCCCACGCGCTCGCGGTTCTTGCCTTCTTCCATCCACCAGTCCCAGATCTTTTCGATGACTTCCTTGATGTCATCATAGGGCTCTTCACAGGAGATGAAGGGGATGAGCACCGAGCCCATCTGCGCGCCATCGACGACCGGGGCCTTTGCGCCCACGAGGATGCACGCGCCGCGCTCGTCGCCGATGTGCAGGGCCTGGGGCATGGTGTTGATGCAGTGCATGCAGCGCACGCAGTCGGCGGTCTTGATGGAGAGCTTGCTGCCGTCCCATTTCATGCACTGGCTGGGGCAGCGGGCGATGACTTCCTTCTCGATGTTGAACGGGCCCCAGTCACGGCCGGCATGTGCGCCAGCGTTGGGCTTGATTTCGCCGGCCACATAGGCCTTGACCTTCTCCTGGTCGATCTTGATGTCGTCCTTCCAGGTGCCGATGACGGCGAAGTCGGAACGGGCCATGGCGCACACGCAGCCATTGGGGCAGCCGTCAAACTTGAACTTGAACTTGTAGGGGAAGGCCGGGCGGTGCAGCTCGTCCTGGTAGTCCATGGTGAGCTGGTAGCACATGTCCTGCGTGTTGTAGCAGGCGAACTCGCAGCGGGACATGCCGAGGCAGGCCGCGGGCGTGCGCAGGTTGGAGCCGGAGCCGCCGAGGTCGTTCTTCATTTCGTGGGTGAGCTGCCAGAAGATTTCCTCAAGCTGCGGGGTCTGCGTGCCGAGAAGCACGATGTCGCCCGTGGAGCCGTGCATGTTGGTGAGGCCGGAGCCGCGCAGGTCCCAGATGTCGCAGAGGGTGCGCAGGAACTTGGTGTCATAGTACTTGCCGGAGGGCTGGGCCACGCGCATGGTGTGGAAGGCCGCCACGCCGGGGAACATTTCGGGCTGGTCGGAATAACGGCCGATGACGCCGCCGCCGTAGCCGAACACGCCCACGATGCCCCCGTGCTTCCAGTGGGTCTCCTTTTCCTTGTAGGAGAGTTCCACCTGGCCAAGCAGGTCCTCAAGGCAGTCCACCGGAATCTGGTAATCCAGATTTTTGGGATTGGCCTTGCGGTTGGCCGCTTCCTGTTTGATGTCGGACACGAAGCTCGGCCAGGGGCCGCTTTCAAGCTCGTCCAACATGGGAGTCGGATATTTCGCCATTGCCATACCTCCACTATGGTTTGCGTCATGCCGCCGCGCCAAACGGCGGCCGCCTCTGCTTGCGGCGCGTTTCCGGCTCGCCGGCGCGCCCGTGGCTTCACGCCCCGGTCTGTCGGGGTGCGGGGCGCGTCCGTGCGCTCGTCCTTTCGCGGCGCGTACACCGCGGGAGGAAAAGCCGGGCGAGCCGGGCCCAGGCCCGAAGGCCATAACGTGGTCTGCTTGATGTATACCCTAAATTTTCCCGCTTGACAACAGGTTAGGCAGGGAATTTCACTGACCGACGCATGCCGCGTTCCTGTGCCGCGGCGGGCAGGCGCGCGCCAAACCAATACGGGGAAATTAAAAGAAAAAGCGCCGCGTTTTGCGCGGCGCGTGGAGGCGGCAGGGCAAATTTCGCGGATGCGCTCAGGCGTTGGCCGCCTTCAGCAGGTCCTCCACCATGCCGAGGCTCGGGGTGGACCCGTCGTCGAGACCGCAGAGGCCGCGCACGGCCAGCATGAGCATGTCGAACTGGAGCACCATTTCCGTCGCGCCGTTGTGGATGACGCAGGTCTCGCCGCGCACGGAGAGGCGATAGGCGTGACGGGTGCGCTCATGGCCGCGGGAACGCACAATGTAGTAAACCTGCTCGCGCGTGTCCGTCACATAGAGCTGCTGGCGGGTGAGCGTGCCGGACTCCTCGTCGTACCAGGAGCACTCGGAAAAGAGACGCCCACGGAAGCGGAGATCTTCACCGTTGTCATGTTTCAGGCAAATATCATCCATGGGTTTTTGCACAACGTCCTCCCCCGATTGCGCGGCCCCGCATCCCGGGCTGCTTCCCTGCTGCGCATTCCGCCACTGGGCGGAAAATCCCACGCACACTTGCGTGGCAGCACGCTAGCACCGGGCCGCTTGCCTTGTCAAGAAATCGCAGCAACCAGACAGCAAACACGCAGCCTAAGGCCGATTTTTTCCTTTAACC
>CAMWTD010000142.1 GCA_947177085.1 uncultured Desulfovibrio sp. | reverse complement strand
GGATTCTTCCGGCACCAGCACCCGTCTTTCGCTCCGCTTCAGACGGGATATGGAAGATTTATCGACGGCACGATATGGCAGTTCATCCGCAAGAGGCTTGCCAGCGGAGGCGCAAGCCTCTATATGCCGGGCATGGACCCATTTGCCCAGCCCGCCGGGGCCCCCGCATGAAGCTCCCCGCGCCCCTCAGGGGCCTCGGCCGCCTCGCCGCGCCGCATCTCGGCACCTTTTTCTCCTTCAGCGCCATCCAGGCGGCGCAGATCCTGCTGCCCCTGGCGGCCCTGCCCTGGCTCGCGCGGGTGCTCGGGCCCGACGCCTTCGGCCTGCTCATGTACATGAGCCTCCTGCCGCCCCTGGTGGCCCTGGTGGTGGACTGGGGCTTCCAGCTCGGCGGCGCGCGCGAGGCCGCCACCCTGCGCGGCGACCGGGCGGCGCTGGGGGAACTTCTGGGCGCGGTCTTTTCCGGAAAGATCCTGCTGGCGCTCGCCTGCGGGCTCGCGGGCCTCGTCCTCCTGCCCGTGCTGCCCCATGCGGCGGATCACCCGGCGGCCTACGCCGCCGCCCTCGCCATGGGCGCGGCCCGGGGCTCGAGCCCCACGTGGTTCTTCCAGGGCGCGGGCTTCGGCATGAAGCGCATGGCCGCCATTGACGTGGGCTCGTCGTGCTGCGCCCTGGCCCTGACCTTCCTCTGCGTGCGCGGCCCCTCGGACTGGCCGCTCTATCTCTGCTTCACCGCGCTTTGCAAGGGCGCGGCCTACGCCTGGCTTTCCCTGGGGCTTGCGCGCGGCTTCGGCGCGCGCCTCAGCCTCGCCCGGGGCCGGGCCGCGCTTGCCCGCACGCGCACCCTCTTTGCGAGCTCCGTGGCCTCCACGCTCTCCCTCGGCGGCGGCCAGCTCGTGCTCGGCTACTTTCTCAGCGCCGCGGACATGGGCCTGCTCGTGGCCGTGAGCAAGATCGTCCGGGCGCTGGTGGGACTGGCCAACCCCGCCATCCAGACCCTGTTTCCCGAGCTCTGCGCCCTGCGCGGGCCGCGCACGGCCCGCGCCGCGCGGCTGCTCCTCGTCTTCCTCGCCGCGACCACGCTGTTCATGCTGCTCGGGGCCGGGCTTGCGTGGATCATGGCCCCCCTGCTCATCCGCGTGGCCCTCGGGCCGGACTATGCGGCGGCCGTCCCCGTGCTCCGGCTCATGCTGCTGCTGGCCCCGCTCTACGCCTGCGACAGGGTGCTCGGCGCGCAGGTGCTCGTGCCGCTCGGCCTCGAGAGCCAGCAGAACCGCGTTCAGTGGGCCGCCGCCCTGCTGGGCCTGCCGCTCGCCGCACTCATGGCGCTCTGGCTCGGCGTCACCGGGGGGGCGCTTTTGCCCGTGGCCGTGGAGGGCCTCACCCTGCTCGGGCTCTCCCTGTGCGTGGCGCGCTACTGCCCTGGCGCGCTCGTCCCGGGCGGCCGTCTGCCCGGCTGAAGGTGCGGGAAGAGCCTTTGCCGCTTTGGGGCCGCGCGTGTTTGTGCCGCGTGCGTGCCTTTACAAAAGCCCGTTTTTCTCCTAAACAGGAATAACTCTTGTTTAGTCCAACACCCAATGAGGAGAAAAACACCATGAGCAAGACCGACCAGAACCTGATGGACGCCTTTGCCGGCGAATCCCAGGCCAACCGCAAATATCTCGCCTTCGCCAAGGTGGCCGACCAGGAGGGCATGCCCCAGATCGCCAAGCTCTTCCGCGCCGCCGCCGCCTCCGAGACCGTCCACGCCCTCACCCACTTCAAGAACGCGGGCAAGATCGGGACCACCATGGAGAACCTCAAGGACGCCATCGGCGGCGAGACCCACGAATACACCAAGATGTATCCCGAAATGATCAAGGAGGCCGAGGAGGAGGGCAAGACCGCCATCGCCCGCTATTTCGGCTATGTCAACAAGGTGGAGGAGATCCACGCCGAGCTCTACAAGAAGGCCATGGAGAACCCCTCCAAGATCTCCAACGAAGACTACTATGTCTGCAAGTTCTGCGGCTACACGCACCAGGGCCCGGTGGAATCCTGCCCGGTGTGCGGCGCGGGCGCGGCGGCCTTCTTCAAGGTGGAGGACTGCTGGCAGCAGTAGCCCCATCCCTCTTTCCGCTCCCCCGCCCCTGAGGGCGGCGCGGGGCGCAGTTTGGGCGGCGGCCGGCAGGGCTGCCGCCCTTCTTGCCAAGCGGGCGCGGAAATCATAAACTCCCCGTTTGCGCCTGCCTCCCGCACTCCGTTTTCCGGCGGGCGCGCCGCTAGCCAAGGGGTGGACGGCCATGCGCCACAAGGGCCCGCACATTTCCATCGCGCCTGACCATGTGGTCAACCGCATCCTCAAGATCAACGCGGACGATTTCGCCGAATGGCCGGAATCGGTCCGCAACCTCGCCATCAGCATCGCCGAGGAGCTCTTCCTCGTCGCCTATAATCCCTTCATCGACGCCGAGCTCGTGCGCGAGAGCGTGCGCGGCTCTTTCGAGCGCGAAAGCGTGGCGCTGGCGCACTATTACGCCACGGCCATCAGTGAAGGCATCACCATGTTCTGGTCCGCCTACGAGGCGGAAGCGGCCTTCCGCGAAAAGCTGCTGGACGCGCTTGCCGACATTTTCCCGGCCGAGTGCATCAGGAGCGAGCCCGCCGACCTCGTGGAAAACGCCACCGACGCCACGGACCTGCGCATGGAGCTGCCGCTGCTCGTGGTGGAGCCGGACAATGCCGAGCAGGTGGCCGCGCTCGTGCGCCTCGCCAACGACATGAAGTTCGCGCTCATTCCGCGCGGCGGGGGATCGGGCATGACCGGCGGGGCCGTGCCCGCGCGCAAGCGCGCCGTGGTGGTGAGCATGACGAGGCTCACGCGCATCGGGCCCATCGACCTCGAGGCCATGACCGTCACCTGCGAGGCCGGCGCGCTCACCCAGCAGGTCATCGACGCCGTGGCGGCGGAAGGCGCGGTCTTCACGGTGGACCCGGCCTCCAAGCAGGCCTCGTCCATCGGCGGCAACGTGTCGGAAAACGCGGGCGGCCCCAGCGCCTTTGAATACGGGACCACGCTCGACAACCTGCTCTGGTGGAAGATGGTCACGCCCACGGGCGAGATCATCACCGTGGAGCGCGAAAACCACCCGCGCCACAAGATCCTCCCCGACGAGACCGCCGTTTTCGCCGTCAAGGACGTGAGCGGCGGCGTGCGCAACGTGGTGCACCTGCGCGGCGACGAGATCCGCCTGCCCGGCCTCGGCAAGGACGTGACCAACAAGGCCCTCGGGGGCCTCCCCGGCATGCAGAAGGAGGGCGTGGACGGCATCATCACAGAAGCCTGCTTCGTCATCCACAAGAAGCCGAAGCACTCGCGCGTCATGGTGCTGGAATTTTTCGGCCGCTCCATGCACCCGGCGGCGCTCGTGGTGCGCGACCTCGTGGCCTTGCGCAACCGCATCCGCGAGGAGGGCGACTATGCCCACCTCTCGGCGCTGGAGGAATTCAACGCCAAGTACGTGCAGGCCATCGAGTACAAGCGCAAGTCCACGAAGTTCGAGGGGCTCCCCATCTCGGTCATCATCCTCCAGGCCGACGGCGACGACCCCTATCTGCTCGACAAGTGCGTGGCCGACATCGTGAACGTGGCCGAGGCGCAGGACAACGTGGACATCATCGTGGCGCGCGACGCCAAGGAGGCCGACCTCTTCTGGGAGGACCGCCACCGCCTTTCGGTCATCGCCAGGCGCACCTCGGGCTTCAAGGTCAACGAGGACGTGGTCATCCCCATGCGGCGCATCCCGGATTTCGCGCTCTTCCTCGAGCAGCTCAACCTCGAGTACGCGGCCCGGGCCTACCGCCACGCCCTGCAGGAGGTGGGACGCCTCCCGGGCTTCCCCATGGAGGACAAGGCCTTCAACGAGGAGTTTTCCAGGGCCGCCAGCGCGGCCTCGGGGGACGTTTCGGCCACGGAGCTCTCGGACAACGAGCTTTGGGCGCGCGCCTCCGCCTACCTCGACGGCTTCGCCGCGGCCTACCCGCACCTCGCCAAACATATCGAGGCCATCCGCGCCCACATGGAGGCGAGCCGCATCATCATCGCGAGCCACATGCACGCCGGCGACGGCAACTGCCATGTGAACATCCCGGTCAATTCCAACGACGCGCGGATGCTCGAGGAGGCCGAGGAGGCCGCGGCCCGCGTCATGGCCGAGTGCCAGGAGATGGGCGGCGAGGTCTCGGGCGAGCACGGCATCGGCATCACCAAGATCTCGTTTTTCGCGCCGGACAAGATGGAGGCCCTGCGCCGCTTCAAGGAGCGCGTGGACCCGCGCGACGTGATGAACCCGGCCAAGCTCGTGCACCGCGAGCTGCCCGTCAGGCCCTTCACCTTTTCCTTCAACCGGCTCATCAATGATATCCGCGAGAGCGGCCTCCCCGACAAGGAAACGCTCATCAGCCTGCTCGCAGCCGTGCAGATGTGCACGCGCTGCGGCAAGTGCAAGCTCGTCTGCGCCATGAGCTATCCCGAGCGCTCCATGCAGTACCATCCGCGCAACAAGAACATGGTGCTCGGCATGCTGCTGGAGGCGGTATATTATTCGCAGATCAACACCGGCCGCATCGACGAGCGCCTGTTGCGCGAGCTGCGCGGCCTTGTGGAGCACTGCACGGCCTGCGGCCGCTGCACGGCCAACTGCCCCATGAAGATCCCCTCCGGGGAGGTGGCGCTCTCCCTGCGCGGCATGCTCGACCACGAGGGCGCGGGCGGCCACCCCATCAAGGAGCGCGCCCTCACCTGGCTTGTGCGCGACATCCCGGCGCGCGTGCCCAAGGCCGCCAAGCTGGCTTCGGTGGGCCAGAAGATGCAGAACCGCGTGCTCGACTTCGTGCCCCAGGCCTGGCAGCGGCGGATGCAGAACCCGCTCTTTTCCGGGCGCGGGCCGAAAACGGGCTATACCAATCTTTATGAGGCGCTGAAGCTCAACCGGGGCTCGGTCTTCGTGCCCGCGGACGAGGATGCGCCGCAGACGGTGGAAGGAGTCCCGGCGGAAGCGGCGGCATCGGAAACGCTTGCGGCGAACGCCGCGCGGGACATGACGGCGGCTGGGGAGACAGGCCCCGAAAGCTCGCCCGAAGCCGGGGACGCCGGCGCGGAAACCGCCCCCGAAAAGCTCCCCGGGGCCGGGCGCGAGCTCGCGCTCTACTTCCCCGGATGCGGCGGCGCGCTCTTCTATGACCGCATCGGCATGTCCTCCATCATGCTCATGCTCAAGGCGGGCATTGCCGTGGCCGTGCCGCCGAGGCACCTCTGCTGCGGCTTTCCGCTGCTCGCCGCGGGCATGGACACGGCCTTCGAGGACAATCTCGCCCAGAACCGCCAGTACCTCGCCTCCATGCTGCGCAGTCTCGCCCGCCAGGGCTTCAACTGCCGCTGGCTGGTCACGGCCTGCGGCTCCTGCCGGGACGGCCTCGAGCGCCTGGGGCTCGCCGAGATGTTCCCGGGCCTTGAGCACCGCGATGTGAGCCAGCTCGTGTTGCCGCGCCTGCCCCAACTCCAGGCGCAGGGGGACGGCAAGGACGGGGGGCCGGAAAACGCGGACGCCAGGGTGCTCTATCACGCCTCCTGCCACTGCGAATGGGCGGACGTGAACAAGATCAAGGGCCAGCGCCAGCTTGTGGCCGCCCTCAAGGACTTCTCGGGCAAGCCCGTGACCATGAGCCCGGGCTGCTGCGGCGAATCCGGCATGGGGGCCATGACCTCCCCCGAGATCTACAATCTCCTGCGCCAGCGCAAGCGCAAGCGCCTTGAGAATGCCTTCGCCGACGGCGTGGACGGCCCGGTCATCGTGGGC
>CAMWTD010000141.1 GCA_947177085.1 uncultured Desulfovibrio sp. | reverse complement strand
TGGCTCCAGCTCCCCTCGCCGGATGTGGCCGAGCTCATGGCCCGCGCGGGCTATGACTGGGTGGCCGCCGACATGGAGCACGGCTCCTTCGGGCCGGAAGTGCTGCCCAATATCTTCCGCGCCGTGGAATGCGGCGGGGCCGCGCCCTTCGCTCGCCTGCCCGAAGCCTCCAAGACGTGGATCAAGGCCGCGCTGGAGGCCGGGGCGCAGGGGCTCATCTTCCCCATGATCGAGAGCCGCGCCCAGCTTGACCGGGCCATCGACCTCGCCACCTATCCCGGGCAGGATTCCTGGCGCGCCGCCGGGGAGACAGCCCCCGAATACCGGGGCGTTGGCTATTGCCGGGCCAATGTGTTCGGCAAGGATTTCGACAATTACCGGGAACAGCGCGCCCCGAAGATCTTTCTCGTGGCGCAGATCGAGCATATCCGCGCCGTGGACGAGCTCGACGCCATCCTCGCCCAGCCCCGGCTGGACGCCATCATGGTGGGGCCTTACGACCTTTCGGGCAGCATGGGCCTCACGGGGCGCTTCGACCATCCGGACTTCGTGGCGGCCATGGAGCGCATCAAGGCGGCCTGCGCCCGCGCCCACGCCCGGATGGGCCTGCACATCGTCCAGCCGGACCCGGCGGCGCTGGCGCGGGAGGTCGCGGCCGGCTGCCGCTTCATCGCCTACGGCATCGACACGGTCTTTCTCTGGCGCGGGGCGGAGCGGCCGCGCATCTAGATGGACCACGCAAAAGACCGTCCCAGGGGGAACCACTCGTGCGCATGACTGTTTTCGGCGGCTCGGGCTTTCTCGGCTCGCACATCTGCGACAAGCTCTCGGACGCGGGCCATGCCGTTACCATCGTGGACGTGCGTCCCTCGCCGTGGCTTCGGCCCGACCAGCGCATGATCGTGGGCTCCATCCTCGACGAGGCCGTGGTGGCCGAGGCGGTGGACGGCGCGGACATGGTGTTCAACTACGCGGGCATCGCGGATATCGGCGAGGCCAATTCCCGCCCGGTGGACACGGCGCGCATCAACGTGGTCGGCAATGTCATGGCGCTGGAGGCCTGCCGCAAGGCCGCGGTCTCGCGTTATGTGTTCGCCTCCTCGCTTTATGTCTACGGCAAGTCGGGCGGTTTTTACCGCTGCAGCAAGCAGGCCTGCGAGATCTATATCGAGAACTACCAGGCCATGTACGGCCTGCCCTACACCATCCTGCGCTACGGCTCGCTCTACGGGCCGCGCGCCGATTGCCGCAACGCCATCGAGCGTTTCGTGCGCGAGGCCCTGACCAAGGGCGTGATCACCTATTACGGCGCGCCCACCGCCCTGCGCGAATACGTACACGTGGACGACGCCGCCACGGCCACCCTCGCCATCCTCGCGCCGGAATTCGCCAACCAGAACATCATCATCTCCGGCAACCAGCCCATGCGCGTGGGCGACCTGTTCAAGATGATCGGCGAGATGCTCGGCAAGGAACTCACCATCGAGTACCAGAACGACCCCAACAGCGGCCATTACCAGATAACGCCCTATGCCTTCATGCCCAAGGTGGGCCGCAAGCTCGTCCCGCCGCTCACCGTGGACCTCGGCCAGGGCATCCTCCGCGTCATGGAGGAGGAGCACCGCGCCCTGCACCCCGACCTTCAGGCCGAGGGCGGCTACCTCGTCCCCACGGACGACTGAGGACGCCCCGCGTCCGCCTGCCCCCAAAAATCCGCAAGGAGCACGCCAGTGAACATCATCGCCATCATCCCGGCGCGCATGGGCTCGAGCCGCTATCCCGGCAAGCCCCTCGCGCTCATCCACCATGTCCCCATGGTGGGGCACGTGGCCTTCCGCACGGCCATGAGCCCCATCCTCTCCTCCACCTGGGTGGCCACCTGCGACCCGATCATCGAGGACTACTGCCAGCGCGTCGGCCTTAACTGCGTCATGACCGGCGACCACCACGTGCGCTGCTCCACGCGCACGGCCGAGGCCCTGCTCAAGATCGAGGATCTCACCGGCCAGCGCGCGGACATCGTGGTCATGGTGCAGGGCGACGAGCCCATGGTGCGCCCGGAGATGATCGACGCCGCCGTCCGGCCGCTCCTGGACGAGGCCGCGGTCAACGTGACCAACCTCATGGCCGAGATGGAGACCGTGGCGGAATTCGAGGATCCCAACGAGGTCAAGGTGGTGGTGGACCGCGCGAGCGACGCCCTCTATTTCTCGCGCGAGCCCATCCCCTCGCGCAAGAAGGGGAGCGACAAGGTGCCCATGCGCAAGCAGGTGTGCATCATCCCGTTCCGGCGCGACTATCTTTTGCGCTTCAACGAGATGGAGGAAAGCCCGCTCGAGATTTATGAATCCGTGGACATGCTGCGCATCCTCGAGCATGGCGAGAAGGTGCGCATGGTCCCCACGGCCGCACGCACCTGGAGCGTGGACACGCCCGAGGACCTCGCCCGCGTGGCGCGGCTCATGGAGGGCGACGACCTCATGGCGGCCTACGCCGACAAGGCGCGCTAGATGGAAAGCCCGGAGCCCGCGGGCGGCGAGGGCGCGCCCGGGCCGCGCCCGACGCCCTCGAAAGCGCCCACGCCCGTGGCCCGGCTCGCCGCCGCGCTGGAGGAACTGTGGGTGGCGCTGTTCGGGTGGCTGCCCACGCCATTGGGCATGGGGCTCAGGGCGCTCTGCTGGCTGCCGCTTTTCGCCACGCGCTCGCTCGTGCGCTTCGGCACGGGCGTGAGCCTGGCCGGCTGCCGCAACATGCGCTTCGGCACGGGCGTGCGCGTGGGCAGGCATTGCATCCTCACCGCGCAGGAGGGCGAGCTCAGCCTGGCCGACGGCGCGGCGCTCTCGCCGGGGGTGCATCTCGGCGCGGACCACGGCCGCATCGAAATCGGGAGCTGCACGGCCATCGGGCCAGGCACGGTGGTGCGCGCGGCCAATCATCGCTTTGAGCGCCGCGACGTGCCCATCATGTGGCAGGGCCATGCGCCGGGTACGGTCATCATCGGGGACGATGTCTGGATCGGGGCCAACTGCGTCATCACGCCGGATGTGCGCATCGGGCGCGGGGCCGTGGTGGGCGCGGGCGCGGTGGTCACGCGAGATGTCGCGCCTTTCAGCGTGGTGGGCGGCGTGCCGGCGCGCGTTATTGGAAAACGGGGCCAGGACGGGCCGGAAGAAGGATAGGGCGGGGGCATGAAGCTCGAATGTCTGGTTTTTGACTGCGACGGCGTCATTCTCGACAGCGTGCCCGTCAAGACGCGGGCCTTCGCCCGCCTGGCCGAACCTTTCGGCCCCGAGGCGCGCGACCGCTTTGTCATGTACCACACGGTGCACGGCGGCGTGAGCCGCTACCGCAAGTTCGCCTGGTTTTTCCGGGAGGTGCTCGGGCGCGAGATCACACCGGAAGAATCCGAAGAATGGGGGCGTCGCTTCGCGGACTACGCGCTGGACGAGGTGCGCCGCTGCGCGCTTATCCCGGGCGCGGCCGAAGTGCTGGAAAAATGGCGCGGCCGGCTGCCGCTCTATGTGTGCTCCGGCGCGCCGGAGGAGGAAGTCCGCGCCGTGCTCGCCGAGCGCGGCCTCGCCGACATGTTCACCGCCATCCACGGCTCGCCCCCGGCCAAGGCCGAGCTTCTGGCGCGCATCGTCAACAGCGCGGGCGTCGCGCCCGAGGCCGCCCTCATGGTGGGCGACGCCGTGACGGACCGCGACGCCGCGGAACAGGTGGGCACGCGCTTCTATGGCGTGGGCCCGGAACTCAAGGGCGGCCCCTTCCCCTGGGGGCCGGATTTGCGGGGGCTCAATGCCTGGATCGAAGACCATGTCTGAGCGGCGGCCACTCCGGGCCTGCGTTCTTGCGCTGTGCTTGCTGCTGCTGGGGGGCCTCTGCGCCTGCGGTCAGGACGAGGAAAAAGGGCGGAAACCAACGGCGTCCGCCGCCGTCGGCATAGAGGCCGCTCCGGGGGGGCACGCCCCGGGCGCCGCAAAGCCCGCGCCGGAAACGGCCCCGCAGCCCGCGCCCGTACCAGCCCTCAGCCCTGCGGAGCGGGCCCGCGCCGAGGCCGCGCTCGACTTCCACAATACGGCCCTGAACGCCCTGGAAACGGGGTATTATGCCCTCCCCGAAGCGCTGTACGCCAATGCGCGCTTTTATCTCAAGACCTGGCAGTTGCCGGGACGCCCCAAGAACATGGGCGGCCGCGAGGCGGCGCGGGCGCGCCTCAGGCCCGAGGCCGGGCTTTTCAGCGAGGAGGAGGCGGCGAAGCTCACCGCCGCGCTTGCCGGCATGGACAAGGCGCTGGACAGCCTGCTTGACAAGTACAAGGCCCTGGAAAGCTATGTGGCGGACAGCCGCATCAAGGATGACGGAGCGCGCGGCAAGACGCTGGCGGCGCGGCTCTCCGGGGAGCACGCGCAGTTCATGGCCGCCCGCAAGTCGTGGCTCGAAATCGTGGAGGCGCGCGCGGCCGAGGCCGAGGCCGCGCTTCTGCGCGAGCATCCCCTGCGGCGTCAGATCGAGGCCGCTGGGGCCATCTTCGCGGGCTTCGGCCGCGCGGCGGAGCTTTTGGGCGCGGAAGACGCGGTGGCCGCGGATGAAGTTGCCGCCAGGGGCGCGGCCGCGGAGAAGCAGGCGGGAGAAGCCGCCGCCACTCTGGACGCGGCGGCCCGCGCCACACTTCAGCATATCCATACGGAGCTTGAGAACCGCATCGCCGAAGCGGGCAAGCCGCCCTTTGCCGCGGCCCCGCGGCTTGAGCGGCAGTACCGCGCCTTTCTCAAGGAGGCCGGGGCCTATGCCGGCGCGCTGGCCCGGGGCCTTGCCGAGGGCTTCCACGCGCCGCAGCGGCGCGAACTCAATGTGGCGGCCATGCGCAGCCGCGCCGCCTACAACGCCTTTGTGCGCGAGGCCAACGGCCTGCGCGCGCGTTGAGGGGCTGCATCGGGCCCCCACTCAGGCCGCTCCCCCCCTGTTCCCGCCTTTTCCCGTACTCCCGGTCCTGTCAGCATCCCGACGGGGCCGGGAGTTTTTTGCAGGCCGGCGGCGGCACGCCGCTCCGTCATTTTTCTGATTTCGTTTTAAATCAATGAGTTGTAATTATGGCAAGCTCTTTGCAATGCCTCGGGCAACGCACGGCCATGCCTGGGGGCCAGCCGGGCGCACTCAAGAGAAAACACGCCTGCCGGGGCATCCGGCGAAAGAAAGCCGGATGAGACCGGGAGATCGTTTTGGGAGGTTGCCATGTTTTTCTTGCTCGGCGGTAACGACAAAAAGGCCCGCAAGGCCGAGAAGCAGCAGAACACCGCGCCCGCGGCCGATTCGCGCGTGCGCGAGGCTTTTCTGGCCGGGCGTTTCCCGGTTGTGACCACGCATCAGGTGGAAGGCCGCAAGATCGCCAAGGTGCTCGGCCTCGTGTGCTGCCGCGGCTATGACTCGGAAGAGGCCTTTTTCGGCATGGCCGCCCGCGCCATGAACAAGGGCGCGCAGGCCATCGTGGGCTATAACGAGAACGTGGCCTTCCATCCCGACGGCAGCAAATATTTCACCTGCTACGGCACGGCCGTGATGTTCGAGTACGACCCGGCCGACCCGGAAAGCCTGCCCCTCATGCTCCAGCAGCGCTTCCGCGAGCGCGACCAGCGCATCAACGACGACATGATCTAGCGGAAAACGAGTTTTCCCCTCCGGGCTTTCGGCAACGGTTCCCACCGGCCGGGAAGGAGCGCCGGCCTTGAAAAAAGCGACGCCCGCATCGTGCGGGCGTCGTTTTTGGGTATGGAAAAAACTCCCGCTGGCGCGAGCTTCAAAAAAACTTTTGGGGCTGTCCTAGATAGTGTCGTCATTTCTCTTTTAATTTTTGTAGCTTTCTGCTATTCTTC
>CAMWTD010000140.1 GCA_947177085.1 uncultured Desulfovibrio sp. | reverse complement strand
GGCCAGGAAACCGCCAGCATGGCCGCTTCGGCCCGCGGGTAAACGCGCACATGATCGAGCCCCATGCGGTCCAGCGGGTGCCGGGCTATGCGGGGGATAGCTTCGGGGCGGTCGCAAAGCGGGGGGATCTCCAGCACAAAGGTATTGATGCGGTAGTAAAGGTCCTCCCGGAAGGCCCCGGCGTTGAGCATGGCCGACATGTGGCGGTTGGTGGCCGCCACGAGCCTGAAATCCACAGTATGCGCGGTGACGGAGCCCACGCGACAGACATTCCGGCTTTCCAGCACGCGCAGGAGCTTGGCCTGGATCTCAGGCGGCATCTCGCCAATTTCATCCAGGAAGAGCGTGCCTTTGTCCGCAAGCTCGATCTGGCCGATCTTGCCGTCCTGGCGCGCCCCGGAAAAAGCCCCCCGCGCATAACCAAAAAGCTCGGACTCAAAGAGGTCCTTGGGGATAGCCGCGCAGTTAATGCAGACAAAGGGCCCCTCGGCGCGCGGGCTCTCCGCGTGGAGCGCATGGGCGAACAGCTCCTTGCCGGCCCCGGTCGCGCCGAGGATGAGCACGGGCTCGTCCAGGCGGGCATAGCTTTGCGCCTGCCGTTTCAGGCGGCGCATGACCGGGCTTTCGCCGAGGATGCTCGCAAGGCTGTGCTGCGGCGCAAGGCTCGCCTGGATGCGGCGCTTGTAGTGGCTGATTTTGCGGTCCAGGCGCTCGATCTTGGCGGAAAGCCGCTGCAACTCCTGCGGGTCGTTGAAAAGCGCCTGCGAGACCATGCCCGCCACCTGCCCCGCGCTGTCGCGCACGGGGATGCGGTTGACGACCACCGGCTGCGCGCTCCCCGGGCCGAGCTGGCAGAGTTCGCCCATTTCCGGCCTGTCCTCGCGCATGACCACCTGTGCGCGGGAATGGGGGATGACCTCCGTAATGTCCCGCCCCAAAAGCGCATCCGGCGCTTCCCCCAGCAGGTCCGCGTAGGCCTTGTTGACGAAGCGGATGACGCCCTCCCGGTCACAAAACAGCACGCCCATGGGCAGGCTGTCGAGGATAAGGCGGGTGCTTTCGCTGGCAGGGGAAAAAGGCGACATGGCGTGACCTCAATGCGGGGAACAAAGGGACTTGCCCGATTCTAGCCTGTGCAGCAGACGCTGGCAAGGCGCGCTTTCTAGGCTCTTGCCCCTGCCTGCTGCTTCACTTCTTCGCGTCGTCGCCTTCTGCGGTCCCCGGTTTCGTCACCAGCGGCGGCTGGAAGACCACGAAATGCGGCGTCTCCTCCACCACGCGCCAGTTGCGCCGCACCCGCTGCGGCACGCCGTAGCCCGCCCGGTCATAGGCGTCGGCGCGCTCGTCATCCATCTGGTCGCGCTCCATGAAGACCGTGAGGTTCTTGTCCAGCAATTCCTTATACAGCCGGTCCACCTCGCCGTTGATCTCCCAATCGATGAGCCAGTCCGAACTGTAGACCGGTTTGTCGCCGTTGAGGTAGTAGGCGAAGGAAAAGGCGGGCAGCGTCTTGTAGTCTGGCCCGTATTTGGCGCGCAGGGCCTTGAGCTCGGCAAGACGCCCGAGCATGTCCGCATCCACCATGACCCCGGAGGCGCGGGGATAGACGCTCCCGGCGTCGTGCGTCAGGGCTGCGCGGGGCATGGGCCGCTCCGGGAAGACATAGGGAAACTGGTAGCCGGTCCCGAACATGACGAGCCCGGCCGCCAGCGCCGCCCAGGCAAGGGGGCGCACCCGGCCCCCCAGGCGCGCATGGATGACAAAGAGGGAAAACAGGAGCGGCGTAGCGAAAAGGGCCGGTATCTTGTAGCCGCCGCTGATGGCCACCGACCAGGCCGCCACAAGGGCCGCCCCCAGCCCCACGCACGCGCGCAGGCGCGGATGCGGAGCGGCGGGCTCACGCAGCCAGCGCACGAGAAACGCAGCGGGGAAAAGCGCGCACAGGCAACCCAGGAGCACAAAAAGCGTCGGCCAGGACGCTCCGTAGCCGATCCACCCCTGCTTCGCGATGACCTCGCGCACATACCAGGCCGTGAGCAGGGCAAGATACACATAGGCGGGAAAGAGCCATGCGGGCGGCCTTTTGTCCGTGACCCGCGCCGCGAGCCACGGTATCGCGGCCAGAAGCGGAAGAAGCCAGTTCTGGCGCACATAGATGAAGATGCCCGCGTCCAGCGCCTCGCGGAGGTCGAGCTGGCCCGTGGTCATGCGCGAAAAGGCCTCGAGCGCCCCTCCTGCCTTGAGAAAAAGCCACGCCGCCACAAGCGCCGCAAGCCAGCCAAGAAGGCAGCGCAACGGCGCGTGCCATGAGCCCCGCCGCACCCACACGAGCGCCACAATGGCCGGCGGAACCAGCAGGAAGGACTGCTTGCAGAGCATGGCGCAGGCCCCGAGCACCCCCGCCAGGAGCGGCCAGCCGGAAGCCCCTGCGAGGAGCGCGCCCCCGGCGAAGAGCACGCCATCGGCCGTGTGCCAGGGCATGTGCGGAAAGGAATGGACGCCCCAGACAAAGCCGCAGGTCGCGAGCAGAGGCAGGGGCAGGTCCAGCTTTGTGAGGCTGAAGATCCGCCCCAGATAGGCGGCCGCGCACCACGAGGCCCCCAGCAGGGTGGCCAGGAATCCGGCCTTTCCGGCGAGCACTCCCAGGTTCTCCGGGGTGAGCCCCAGCCAGAAGGCATGCCAGTAGATCGGAAGCGCGGGCTTGATGTAGGAAAAATCCCGGTAGGGCATCTGCCCTTCGAGGACGCGCCAGGCATAGCCGTAAAAATAGCCGAAATCCGTGGTGTCCATGCCATAGGGCGTGTAGAGGAAGAGATAGGCCACGGGCACAAGCGCGGCCACTGCCCGGGGCGCGGCGTTGCGGAATGTGTGGGGCGACATGGTCATGGTCCCTCCCGGGACATGCGTCAGACTGCGTGTGAAGACGCGGCAGCATACCCGTTAGCCGCGCAAGCGCCAAGCCCCGCCTCGGCTTGCCAGTGTGGCGCATCAAGGGTAGAGTCGCGCCCATGCACGGCCCCGACAAGACCCCCGAAGCTGACGCGCATCTCTTCTCCACCCTGCCGGAACTCCCGGACCTGGCCGTCCGCGCCGGGGCGAACCTTCCCCCGCCGCCGGACGATGCCGCCTGTTTCGCCCTGTGGCGCAAATATGCCATGCTCGCCAATGTGGAGCGCCACTCCCGCCTGGTGGCGCGGGTGGCAACAGCCCTTGCCCGGCGCGCGGCCGAAAGGGGGCATGCCGTTGAGGTGGAAGCCGTGCGCGCGTCCGCCCTTTTGCATGACCTTGCCAAGACCTATTGCCTGCTCCACGGCGGCAGCCACGCGCAGCTCGGCGCGTCGTGGACGCTTGCGGAAACGCGGCATTACGGCATTGCCCGCGGCGTGCTGCTGCATGTGCACTGGCCCTGGGCCGTGCCGGACGGCCCGGGCATTTGCGCGCTGCCCTTCTTTGTCATCTATGCCGACAAGCGCGTGCGCCACGACGCCTGCGTGACCCTTGAGGAACGGTTCGAGGACCTGCTCGCCCGTTACGGGCGCGACGAGCCCGCACGGGCCGGCATCCGCATGGCCCACGAGCAGGCGCTCGCCATTGAACGCGCCCTTGCGGCGCAACTGGGATGTGATCTCCATGAAGATACTTTTGATTGCCGGGGGCTGGTCCAGTGAGCGCGACGTCTCGCTGAACAGTTCGCGCATCGTAGAAGGCGTCCTGCGGGAGGCCGGCCATGACGTCACCTTTTTTGACCTCCTCACGGGCTTTGACCGCCTGATGGAGGAAGCACGACGGCACGACTTCGCCTTTATCGGGCTGCACGGCGCGCCCGGGGAGGACGGCCTTGTCCAGGCCCTGCTTGATGCGGCCGGATGCCCCTATCAGGGCTCGGGGCCCGCGGGCTCGTTCCTCGCGCTGAACAAGGCCGCGGCCAAGCAGGTTTTCCGGCAGGCCGGCCTTCCCACGGCCGACTGGGAATTCCTGCCCGTGCCGCCGGGGCCGGACTGGCAGCCCCGGCTCCCCTATCCGCTCTTTGTGAAAAGCAATACCGGCGGTTCCTCGCTCCGGCTCGGGCGCGCGGAAAACCGGGCCGAGCTCGACGCGTCGCTCGCCGCCATCTTTGCCGCGGGGGACGAGGCCCTGCTGGAGACGGAACTGCCAGGCCGCGAACTCACCTGCGCGGTGCTTGGCGAGGAGGCACTGCCGCCGCTGCTCATCGAGCCCCTGGCCGGCAGCTTCTTTGACTATGAAAGCAAATATGCCAAGGGCGGCGCGCGCGAGCTCTGCCCCGCGCCCGTCAGCGCGGCCGCCACGGCCCGCGCGCAGGAACTTGCGCTCGCCGCGCACCGGGCCCTGGGACTTTCCGGGTACAGCCGCACCGACTTCATCCTCGATGCCGCGGACGGCCTCACCCTGCTGGAGGTCAATACGCTCCCCGGCATGACCGCCACGAGCCTCGTGCCGCAGGAGGCGGCCGCCGCGGGCATTTCCTTCGCTCAACTTCTGGAACGGCTCATGGCGCTCGGCCGGGCCCGCAAGCGTTGCTGAAAGGAAGCGCGCCGCAATATGATACAAGACCGGGCGCGACAAGGCAGGCATAGTGGCCCCAACAGGGAGTGGACCATGCCTGCGGAAAGTGCTGCCCTCGTCCATGATGCGGATATGGAGGCGGATGCGTTCAGCTTTCGCCTCACCTCCCGCGCCTTCGCCCCCCACTATCATCCTGCCTGGGTGCTCGGTTGCGTCCTTGACGGGGCGCGCCGCTTCTGGGTGCGCGGGCGCGAATACCGCGCCGGAGCCGGGGATGTGGTCATCCTGCGCCCCGGCGAGGTCCACGCCTGCGCGCCGGATGCCGTCGGGCCCTTCGTCTGGCGGGGCTTTCATTTCAGGGTGGGGAGCGCCGCGGCTGACTTTCTCGAAAAGCTCACCCGGGCCGCACCTTCATTGATGCCGGTCTGCGCCGGGCCGGCCGGCCTGGAGGAGCTTCTGGCGGTACACGCGCTGATGGGCGTCCCTTCCCCCGCGGAGAACAAACGCAGCCGCCTTTTTGCGGCGCTTGGCCGTCTCAGCCAGTGCGGGCGCAAGGCCGACGCCGGCCACGCATCGCACACACCTTCGGAACCCGCGCTGGAAGCGCTCCGCAGCCATCTGGCCGCCCATGCCCAGGACCGGGTGAGCCTTGAGGACATGGCGCTGATGGCGCGCATGGGCAAGTTCCGGCTTGTCCGGGCCTTTGCGCGCCTGACCGGGGCCACGCCCTATCGCTATCTCGAAAGCGCGCGCGTCAACCGCGCCCAGGAACTCCTCGCCCAGGGCCTCCCCCCCGCGGAGGCCGCACTGGAATCGGGCTTCGCCGATCAGTCCCATCTGTCGCGAGCTTTCAGGACGCGCCTCGGCGTCACGCCGGGGGCGTGCCGGAGGCGTCCCCGATGAAAAGCGCCAGCGCCGCCTCTTTCCGCGCTTCCGGGCAGGTCGTGGGGCATCTGGTGGCGCTCGCGACCATCATCGTCTGGGGCGTGACCTTCATTTCCACCAAGATGCTCCTCGTGGACTTCAGCCCGACGGAGATCCTGCTTTTGCGTTTTCTGCTCGGCTGGCTGGCGCTCTGGCTGGTGTGCCCGCACCGCCTCATGGTGGGGAGCCGCAAGGACGAGCTGCTCTTCGCGCTGGCGGGCCTTTCCGGAGTGAGCATCTATTTTCTGCTGGAAAATGTGGCCCTGACCCTGACCTTCGCCTCCAATGTGGGCGTCATCGTGGCCGTGGCCCCGTTTTTTACGGCCCTGCTCGCCTGGCGCTTTCTCGGCGCGGCGCGCCCCGGTCCCGTCTTCTGCGTGGGCTTTGCCGTGGCCATCACCGGCATCGCCTGCATCAGCCTTGCCGGAAGCGAACTCGCCCTCAACCCGGCCGGGGATGTGCTGGCCCTCTTGGCCGCCCTTTCCTGGGC
>CAMWTD010000139.1 GCA_947177085.1 uncultured Desulfovibrio sp. | reverse complement strand
AGGGCAAGTACGCCAATCTCGGGCGCCCCTATCCCCTCGCCGGCGTCGCCCCCCTCCCCAGAGAAAGGATGACGGAACTGCGCTCGCTGGCGGCGGCCTTCGCGCCTCCGCCCGCCGAGGAATGAACGTGTTTTTCCCGGCCGCCGGGGTGTCGCGGCGGCCGGACTATCCTCAAACAAGGAGAAGGACCATGAGAAAACCAGGCTGGCTCACCATGTTGCTCGCGCTCGTCCTGCTCGGTTGTCCCGCGGTGGGGCAGGCGGCCTATCCGGAAAAGCCCGTGGTCATGATCGTGGGCTACGCGGCCGGCGGAAGCACGGATATCCCGGCCCGGGCCTTCGCCCAGGTGCTGAGCAAGAAGCTCGGCAAAAACGTGGTCATCAAGAATGTCACCGGCGCTTCCGGCGTGGCCGGCAACGCCGAGGCGGCTTTTTCCAAGCCCGACGGCTACACCATCCTCTATGGTCCCTCGGGCCCCATGGCCATGTACCCCAATATCCAGAAAATGCCCTATGCGGCGGACGCGCTCACGCCCGTGTGCCGCGTTGTGCAGGACAATACCGTGCTCTTTTCGCCCAAGAACGCGCCCTGGCACGATTACAAGAGCATGGTGGAAACCATCGCCAAGGAGCCGGGCAAATACCGCTACGCCACCTCCAGCGCCAACAATCCCGCGCACATGGCCAACCTTTTGCTCTTCAAGGAGCTGGGGCTGGACGTGGGGCACCTGCCGGCCAATGGCGGCGCGGGCTGCGTGCAGGCCATGAACGCCGGCAACGCCCAGTTTTACGCGGACATGCCGCCCGTGGGCAAGACCTACGACCTCCAGCCCATCGGCGTGTACGCCAGCGAGCGCCTGCCGCACGCGCCGGACATCCCCACCTTCAAGGAGCTGGGCGCCAACCCGCCGGATACCTATGTCTGGCAGGGCCTGTTCGTGCCCAAGGGTACGCCCCAGGAAGTGATCGACACGCTGGCCAAGGCCACGGAAGAGGCCCTCAACGACCCCGAGTGGAAGGAACTCGCTGAAAAGATCCAGACCACCGGCGCCTATATGGGGCCCGAGGAATTCCAGAAATTCTATCCTGAGGAAATCAAGCGCTGGCACGATATCTACGTCAAGACCGGCTATCTGAAGGAATAGGCAGGTTTCGTGCGGTCGCGGGGCCCGCAGGCTCCGCGACCCCAGCCGCATCGGACGCACCGGAACAGGGCGCCCCGGCGCGGAAAATAGGTACGGCGAAAGCCGTGGGGAGGTGTCATGCCCGGCTACAAATATCAGGAACTCATCTTTTCTCTGTTGATGCTGGGGGCCGGCCTCGTGCTCCTCGCCCATTCCTATTCGGACACCTACGCCCATTCCCTGACAGGGGAGGGCGCGCTGACGCCCATGTTTTATCCGCGGCTCGTGCTGTGGCTGTGGTGCGCCTCCTCCCTGGCCATGGCGATCCACTCGCTCAGGCTTTCTCCCAAGATCCACAAAAGTTTCAACGCCAAGCAGGTCTGCCTGGCGCTCGGCATGATGACAGGCATGCTGGCGCTCATGCTCGCCTTCGGCTTCATGGCCGGGGCGGCGCCCTTTGTGGCCACCTTTGCCATTTCCCTCGGCTATAAGCACAAGTGGCGGCTGGCCATCGCCTCCCTGCTCATTCCGCTCTTTCTCTATATCCTGTTTGAACACGGGCTCGGCATCATGCTGCCCACGCCGCGCTGGGACCCTTTCGGCGCCTGAAGCTGTTCCTTAACAAGCCCTGCCGGGCGGGGAGAATCGGATGGAAGCCTTGCTTGAATCGCTGGCCAATATCGGCTGGATAACGATCCTCATGGTGTTCGTGGGAACGCTGTTCGGGACCGTGCTCGGGGCGCTCCCGGGCCTTGGGTCCATCGTGGGCATCAGCGTCGCGCTGCCCTTCACCTTCACGCTGCCCAGCGCCGCCGCCATCGCCCTGTTGCTGGGCGTGTACGCGGGCTCCATCTATGGCGGCTCCATTTCCTCCATCCTCATCAATACCCCGGGGACGCCGCAATCCGCCTGCACCGCCATCGAGGGCTACCCCATGGCGCGCATGGGCAAGGCGCGGGAGGCCATCGGCTGGGCCACCATGGCATCCCTCCTGGGCGGCTGTTTCTCATGCCTCATCTTCCTCATCTTTGCGCCACAGCTCGCCGACTGGGCCACCAAGTTCGGGGCCATGGAAATCACGGCGCTCGTGTTCCTCGGCCTCTCGTCCATTTGCCTGCTTTCCGCGGAATCCAAAATCAAGGGCATCTTCTCTGGACTCACGGGCCTCGTGCTTGCTATCGTGGGGCAGGATCCCATCACCGGCGAAGTACGCTTCACCTACGACTGGTATCCGCTCATGTCGGGCATCACGCTCATTCCGGTGGTGGTGGGCGCCTTCGCCATCGCCGAGGTCCTGGCCCGCGTGGACGCCATCACGCGCACCGAGGAACTCAATCCGGTCAAGTGCGGGCTGATGAAGTTGCCTTCCCTGGCGGACATTGGCAAACGCTGGAAACAACTGCTGAAATCTTCGTTCATCGGCACGATGATCGGCGTGCTGCCGGGCGCCGGTTCCACGGCGGCTGCCTTTATCAGCTATGGAGAGGCCAAGCGGAGCTCCCCCAATAGGGAAAACTTCGGCAAGGGCGAAGCGGACGGCATCATCGCGAGCGAGGCTTCCAACAACGCCGTAACGGGTGGAGCGCTGGTTCCAGCCTTCGCCCTCGGCATCCCGGGTGATGCGGTGACGGCCATCATGCTGGCGACGCTGATTTTTCATGGTGTGGTGCCGGGCGCCCGCCTGATGCAGGAGAGTCCCGCCACCGTATATTCGGCTTTTATCACGCTCACGCTCGCGAACATCCTGCTCATTCCTTGTGGCATGATCGTCATGGCCATGTTTTCGCGCCTTCTGCGCATCCCCGAGCAGATATTCCTGCCCTTCATCTTCCTTATCTGCCTTCTGGGGGCGTATTCGGCGCGCAACAACGAGCTTGACCTCTATCTCGCGCTTATCGCCGGGGGCCTGGGCATCGCCTTCCGCTACTTCGGCATCTCCGTGGCACCCATGGTCATCGGGCTCGTGCTGGGGGCCCCTTTTGAATACAGTTTGCGACAATCGTTCATCATTTCCGAGGGACATTTCTTTACATCCTTCATGGAACATCCCATTGCCGTGTTCCTCCTGGCGCTGACCCTACTGCTCCAGGTCGGCCCCTGGGTGGCGTCCCTGCTGAAGAAACGCAAAATCCCGGCGGAAGGTTCCGGGCTCTAAAGAAGGAAGGTGGAATATGAAAGTCCTGATCATTGGTGCAGCGGGTTTTTTGGGCTCTTTTGTGCTGAGGGAACTCGCGGCCACGGGCTGCGAGATTGCGGCGGCGGACTTCAAGGACCGGCCCGCGGACTTCCCCGAGGGGATCGCCTACAAACACGTTGACGTGACGGATTTTGAAAACGTCAGGGAGGTCGTGGCCTGGGCGAAGCCGGACACGGTCATCAACCTCGCGGGCCTGCTGACGAATATCTGCGCGAGCAATCCTTTTCAGGCCACGCGGGTCAATGTCATGGGCGCGGCCAATGTGCTCGAGGCCGCCCGTGAGAACGGCGTGAAAAGAGTGGTGTTCGCCTCCAGCGCTGGCGTGTGCTCCCCGGACCGCATCGACACGCGCGAAACGCGCCCAGTGTCCACGCAGGTGTCCATGTATGGGGCCACCAAGTTTTACGATGAAGTGCTGTGCCGCCAGTATCAGGAAAATTTCGGCATGGAGACCGCGGCCTTGCGTTACACCCTCATTTATGGCCCGGGCGACGTCTCCACTCCGGGCAATGCCCAGCGCCTGAAAAATATTGAAAGCTGCGTTCTCGGCAAGGATGTTGCCATTGACGACGCCACGGCGGACGACCGCGTGCACCTGCTGCACGTTGCCGATGCCGGGTGGGCCACGGCCCTTGCCGCTACGGCCAGCGCCCCGGTCTCGGGGGCGTACAATATTTCGGGGCCGCTGGGCGATTTCCTGTCCTTTGGGGAAATTGTGGACCTCCTTTCCGCGGCCTTCCCGGGCGCGGGCAAGGTGGTTTTCGGCAATCACAAGCAGCCCCAGGAATTTGGCCTGTACTCGCACAGGAAGGCGCAGGAGGGCTTCGGCTATGCCCCCCGGATACACGCCCGCGAGGGCCTCGTGGAGAACGGCAAAAATCGTTTGAAGAACGCCGGATAGCCTTTCAATTCTCAACACGGCTGAGGCAACTTTTGCGGGGGGCGACTGTTTATGTCGTCCCCCGAAGCTCATAGCAGCTACTTGGCAGTACCTTGTATTCCGTCGGCTTGGAAGATTAAGCAACTTCTTCCTTTTTCATGGAGTCGCCCGGATGAAAATCATCGACTTCAGGCTGAGGCCTCCGTTCAGGCATTTTTGCCAACTAGGGATATTTTCCCCTGTATGCAATGAGAAAGCCCCGCAAAAATGGCACGGCATTCCCAGCCCATCGGCCCAGAACAAGTCCATGGACTTGTTCTGGGAGGAGATGAAAGCTGCTGGCATTTGCGGTGGCGTAGTGATAGGGCGGCAGATTCCAGATGACTCAGCTTCCGTTCCCAATCAGGATATTCTGGAGCTGGCCCAGACTTCTGCGGGCAGGATCGTGCCCTTCGGCAGCCTTGATATTTCAAAAGGGGTTGCCGCGACGATGCAGGAGCTGGAAGACTGCATTAGTGCAGGCTTCAAGGGCATTGCCCTGGAACCGGCATATGCACTTCCCCCCAGAAAAGCCGATGCCAATGTGCTATATCCGATATACGCCCGGATGGAACAGGCCGGACTTCCCGTAGTTCTCACCATGAGCTTTTTTCAGGGGAACCTCGACTACTCCAATCCCGAAGCCGCGCAGCGGGTGGCCAAGGACTTCCCTAAGCTGCAAATCGTGCTTGCGCATGCGTGTTACCCGTGGATTCCGCAGGTTTTTAATCTCTGTCTCATTCAGAAAAATATCTGGCTTCTGCCGGACATCTATATGCTCAACCCCGACGTGCCCGGCAATGAGATGTATGGTCAAGCCATGCGGTGGTTGAACGGCGAGCGTGTTCTGTTCGGTACAGCATACCCGTGCTATAATCTGCGACAAGCCGTCGATGACGTGAAGCGCTTCAACTTGAGTCACGACATCCTTGAAAAATTTTTCCACGGCAATGCAGAGAGGCTTCTCGGGATGACGTTTAGAGAGTGAGCCAGCTTCCCGTGCGAAGTCGCCACGAGAGTACATGCACAGATGTGACCCCTGTCCAAGAGCGACCTCCTCGCCTTGAGCCTTGTGACTTCGGGCAATCCTGCGGCCTCCCCATGTGCCTGTTTCGTTCGCGAGCACCGGCTTTGTCAGCAAGCTCTTTGACCCGGCGCTGCACAAGAAATTCACAAGGGTTGCCCATGCGTACCTCGGCCACTCCGATTTTCAACGCCAATGAGGCCTTGAGTGTAGCCCTTGAGGATTTTGTGGCCGGGCGCCCCAATGTGGAATACGAGTTCCTCGCATATCACCGTTTGGGGCAGCGCAAGTGCTATAGTGGCCTTCCCGCGAAAAGCTCCGTGACACCGTAATCGGATGGCTCTTTTCATAAATGTAGAGTGTCAACACGTTGTTCCCCCCGGGTAGTCGCGAAGCTGGCGGGGTTCTGCCAAGAGCCGTATGCGGCCGCTGTAAATTGTACCGATACGTCCACAGCGGCAAATCCTGAGCTCGTTTCAGTGAGTGGGTATATGTACGCGCATATGCCCACTCTTTAAATGCTGTTCGGATGAACCGTTCTGTCTTTCCATTCGTTTACGGATGATACGGTTTTGTCCTTGGGGTTGTCCTAGCTAAGAAGAAATTGCTAAGGTAGGATATGTACGAGCGACGAAGCCGATTAAATTCGTGTCAACGGGCTGAACTTATAAAGTTTTTCGTTGCTGGCGCAACCGCGCGTGCTGCTGTAGAAATCGCAGGAGTAAATCGCAATACCGCTGCCTCGTATTTCATGCGCCTCCGACGTC
>CAMWTD010000138.1 GCA_947177085.1 uncultured Desulfovibrio sp. | reverse complement strand
CCTGCGGGCCGCAGCAATAGCGGCAGTCGCGGCAATAGCCGTTCTGGAGCCAGGTTCCGCGCCAGCGCACAGCGCGCTTGCGGGGGAAGAGCTCGCGCCAGGTTTCCAGATAGTGCCAAAAGCCCTTGGGCGCTTTGCGCATGGTTCCTCCTTCTCAGCGCCGGGATGCCGGCCGTCGTCCACGCATAAGCGCATTGGCCCGCGCGGTCAAGCACGGCCTGTCGCCATTGCCTGACGTCACGCCCGGTGCTATAGGCAACTGCGTTTCGCAAGCCTCGGCGCATCGGTTTTCACAAAGGGGTTTCCATGCAGCGCACGCGCCTCATCTTCCTCCTCCTCTGCCTCGCGGCCTGCCTGCTCACGGCCTGCGCGGGCAAGCGCGTCCCCACGCGCGACGGCACGATGCCCTCGTGGATGCAGACCCCGCAAGACCTGCGTTCCTTCCCCCAGGATCTCGAGGTCTACGCCCGGGAGGCGGGCAGCGATCGCCGCCTCGTGGATGGGGAAACGCAGGACGCCATGAACGCCGCCTTTGACCGCATCTTCTTCGGCCCGTGGGACATGGCGAAAACGAGCATCCGCAGGCGGGAAGCGGCGGTATTTTTCCGCAAGGCCCGAGGCTTTCGCGCGGACGGCAGCCGCTGGCGTCAGCCCGAGTGGGACGCCATGGCCCAAAATGCGCACCTGGCCAGCTTTCCCTCGCGGGCAACGCAGGCCGTCACCCTGCGCGCCACGGACCTGCGCGAGCTGCCCACGCACGAGCCCCGCTTTTCCGAACCCACCCCGGACCCGCGCGCCAATCCCTTTGACTATTTCCAGTATTCGCTTCTTCAGCCGGGCACGCCGCTGCTTATCGCGCACACCACCAGGGACGGCCGCTGGCACTATGTGGAGTGCCCCGTTGCCGGGGGCTGGGTGGATGCCGCTGACGTGGCCCCGGTGGACGCGGACTTCAAGCGCCTCTGGCGGGACGGCCCCCATGCCGCGCTGGTGCGCGACAAGGTGTCTCTGCTCGGCGCCCCTGGCTCTCCGGCGGCGTCGGGCGGCCTCGCCGGCATCGGCACGGTGCTGCCCCTCGCCCGGGTTCGCGCGGACGGGGGCTTCGACGTGCTCGTGCCGTATAGGGGACCCTCCGGCATGGCGGACAGTGCGGAAATGCCGCTGGCCCCGGGCGTGGCCGAGCCCAAGCCCCTGCCGCTCACGCCCGGCAATGTGGCGCGCGTCGGCAATGTGATGATGGGCCAGCCCTATGGCTGGGGCGGCATGTTGGGCGAGCGGGACTGTTCCGCCCTCACGCGCGACCTTTTCACGCCCTTCGGCATCTGGCTGCCGCGCAACTCCGTGGCGCAGGCCCGGCGCGGCGTGGTCCTCCCGCTGGAGGGTCTCTCCCCTCAGGAAAAGGAGGCGCGCGTCCTTGAGGACGGCGTGCCCTTCCTGAGCCTTGTGGGAATGCGCGGGCACATCATGCTTTATGTGGGGGCGTGGAAGGGGCGGCCCGCCATCTTCCACAATGTCTGGGGCGTGCGCGTGGTGGAGGACGGCAACGACAACGCGCGCTGCGTCATCGGCAGGGCGGTGGTGACCTCCTTGACGCCGGGAAGCGAGCTCAGGAACCTCTACCTGCCCGTGACCTTTGTGGACCGCATCCGCACCCTGACCACCCCCGCCGGGCCGCGGCCGTGAACAGCCTTGAGCATAGGGTCGCGCCGGAGGAGGACGGCGAGCGCCTGGACCGCATCCTGAGCGCCGTCGGGGCCGGGCTTTCCCGCGCCGCCGCGCAAAAAGCCATCCGGCAGGGGCGCGCGCTCGTGGACGGCCAGCCCGTCACGGCCGCCGACTTCCGGCCGCGCGCAGGCCAGGCGCTTCTTCTCGAGCTCCCCGAGGCGGGGGGCTGCCTCGCGCCCGAAGATGGCGAACTTTGCATCGTCCATGAAGACAGGGACTTCATCGTCTGCAACAAGTCCGCCGGACTTACCGTGCACCCCTGCCCCTCCTGCCCGGAGCATACCCTCGTGCAGCGGCTCCTCGGGCGCTTCCCGCAACTGGCGCGCCTTGAAGGCCAGCGCCCGGGCATCGTGCACCGGCTCGACAAGGACACCAGCGGGCTCATGGTGGCGGCGCTCAGCGAGCCCGCGCGCCTGGCCCTCAGCGAGGCCTTCGCGCAGCGCGAAGTCCGCAAGGAATATCTCGCCCTGGTGGACGGCCTCGCGCCCGAAGAGGGCGAATGCCGGGAGCCTCTGGGCCGCCATCCCACGCTCAAGACGCGGATGGCCGTGGTCCCCGAGGCAAGGGGGGGCAAGCCCGCGCACACGCGCTGGCGGCGTCTCTGGCATGCGCCGGACGGGAGCGCCTCCCTGCTCGCCGTGCGCATCTTCACCGGGCGCACTCACCAGATCCGGGTCCATCTTGCCCATGCGGGGCATCCGCTTCTCGGGGATGCCCTCTATGCGCCGGCCCGGGTGCGCGACCGCGCGCCGCGGCAGATGCTCCACGCCTGGCGGCTTTCCTTCCGCCATCCGGTCAGCGGGGTGGAGCTCGCCTTCACCGCGCCCCCGCCGGAAGATTTCCGCGAAGCCGTCACCGCGGCCTGCCGCCGCATGGAGCGCATCGTCATCACCGGAAATCCCGGCAGCGGAAAATCCGCCCTGCGTGAAGCCTTTGCGCGCCTCGGCATTCCCACCTTCAGCGCGGACGCCGACGTGGCCGCCCTGTACGCGCGTGGCGGCGAAGCGGCCGCGTGGCTCGGCTCCATGAAGGGGGAGGCCGTCCTCGCCGCGGACGGCAGTGTGGACAAGACGGCGCTCATGCAGGCGCTGGCGCAAGACCGGGACTTGCGCGCCGAGCTGGAGCACGTGGTCCACGGCCTCGTGCGGCGGGACCTTGAGCGCTTCTGGGAAAGCGAGGAGCGCGGCGGCGCGTCCGTGGCCGTGGCTGAAGTGCCGCTCTATTTTGAATGCGGCTGGAATACGGCCTTCACGCCGCGCCCCGTGAACATCGGCGTGGCCTGCCCGCGCGAGGTCCGCTGGCGGCGCATGGCCGCGCACCGCCACTGGGACGAGGCGAAAATGGCCACGCTGGAGGCCTGGCAATGGCCGGAAGCGCGCAAGCTCGCCGCCTGTGACCTTACGGTGGACAATACGGGCGCCCCCGCAGCGCTGACGGATGAGGCCCGGGCCGTCCTGGCCGCGCTCGCCGGCCGCCGCCGCAAAGAGGCCGAAGGCCGCCTGCGCCGCCTTGAAAACCTTTGGCGGGAGCCGCTTTCCCCGGTCTAAAAAAACTCTTGAATCTTGCCTGAAGCTGGGCCAAGATACCGCAAATGTCTTTTGAACTCTTCGTGGCCTTGCGCTACCTCTTTTCGCGGCGCAAGCAGACCTTCATCTACGTCATCTCACTGATGTCCATCCTTGGCGTCGCACTCGGCGTCGGTGCGCTGGTGCTCGTGCTCGGGGTTTATAACGGCCTCACCACGGACATGCGCGACAAGATCCTCGGGGCCAACGCCCACGGCATCGTCATGTCCCATGTGCCCTCGGCCTTCGAGCACGACACGCAGTCGCTGCTTGAGCGCATCCGCGCGGCCCGGGGCGTCACCGGGGCCATGCCCTTTATTTATACCGAAGTCATGCTTTCCGCCGGGGGGGGCGTCAAGGGCGTGGTGCTTCGCGGCATCGACCCCGAGACCGCGCCTTCCGTCCTTTCCATGCTCACGGAATTGCGCGCGGGCGAGGCCCGCGACCTTGAGCGCGAGGGCACGCCCGGCATCATCGTGGGCGACGAGTTGGCGCGCCGCCTCGGGCTCTTCGTGGGCAGCCGCGCAAACCTGCTTTCGCCGGCAGGGCAGAAGGGCGCGGCGGGCTATTCCCCGCGCATCCGCCCCTTCGAGGTGGTGGGCATTTTCAAGACCGGCATGTTCGAGTACGACTCCTCCCTCGCCTTTGTGAGCATCCCGGCGGCGCGCGACGTGCTCGGGCTGCCCGCGGGCTTTCTCTCGGGCATCGAGATCACCGTGGCCGACCTTTTCCACGCCGACGAAACGGCCATCCGCCTCGCCGAGGAGCTTGGCGCGCCCTTCTATGTGCGCACCTGGATGGACATGAACGCCAACCTGTTCGCGGCGCTCAAGCTGGAAAAGATCGGCATGTTCATCCTGCTCGCCATGGTGGTGCTCATCGGCTCCTTTTCCATTGTCACGAGCCTTGTCATGCTGGTCATGGAAAAGACGCGCGACATTGCCGTCATGATGTCCATGGGGGCAACCCGCCGCATGGTACGCCGGATCTTCATGCTCCAGGGCTGCATCATCGGCCTCGTGGGAACCCTGCTCGGCTACGCATTCGGCCTCGGGCTTGGCTGGCTGCTCAAGCGCTATCGCTTCATCAAGCTGCCGGAAAACGTCTATACGCTAGACCACCTGCCCATCAGCATCACGCTTTCAGATGTGCTCATCGTGGGGGCCAGCGCCATGCTGCTCTGCTTTCTCGCAACCCTGTATCCGGCGCGCCAGGCCGCCCGGCTGCAACCGGCCGAAGCCCTGCGCTACGAATAGCCATGGCCGCCATCTACGAATTTTCGGATGTGAGCAAGAGCTTCCCGGGTGCGGAAGAAGAGCTCGTGATCTTCCGGCATCTCGACCTTGCCGTGAATGAGGGCGAAGCCCTGGCCGTGCTCGGCGCCTCGGGTTCCGGCAAGTCCACCCTTTTGCACCTCATGGGCGCGCTGGACCAGCCCACCTCCGGCGTCATCCGTTTTGACGGCGCGGACATGGCCGCCATGAGCCCGGACGAGCAGGCGGCCTTCCGCAACAGGAGCCTGGGCTTTGTCTTTCAGTTTCACCACCTTCTGCCGGAATTTACGGCGCTGGAAAATGTGACCATGCCCGCGCTTATCGGCGGGGAGAGGTTCAGCGCCATTGAGCCGCGCGCCCGCGCCATGCTGACGCGCGTGGGCCTTGCCGACCGCATGGAGAGCAAGCCCGCCACGCTCTCCGGGGGCGAGCGCCAGCGCGTGGCCATCGCACGGGCTCTTCTGCTCGGCCCGCGCGTGCTTTTGGCCGACGAGCCCACGGGCAACCTTGACGAGCACACCGGCGCGCAGGTGGGCGACCTTTTGCTTGAGCTGAATCGTGAACTGGGCATGACACTGGTCATCGTGACGCACAACCAGGAACTGGCCGCCCGCATGGACCGCGGCCTGGAACTTCGAGCGGGGGCTCTCTATGAGAAAGTTTTTGCCTAGGGCGCTTCGGGGGATATGGCTCATGGCGGCGCTGGCCATGCTGGCGGCGACGCTTCCCCACAGCGTCGCCCATGCCGCCAATGCCGGGCAGCCCACGGTTCTCGTCCTGCCATTTCAGGCCAATGCCGGGCCCGACATGCCCGACGCCTCCCGCGACGTGCCGCAGCTCATCATCACCAACCTGGAACAGAACGGCCTCAAGGCCGTGCCCATGAGCCGCGCATCAAGCCTTTTGCGCGCGAGCGGGAGCGAGACCGTCGACCTCGCCGCGGCGCGCCGTCTGGGGCGACAGGCCGGGGCGGACATCGTCATCTATGGCAATTTCAACCAGTTGGGCGACGGCTTCACCATGGAGACGCGCCTTGTGCCCGTCTATAAGGGCGACGCCGTCCCGGCCTCTTTCGAGCGCCAGTCCCTGCTGGCGCTCGGCGAATGCGCGCAGGCGCTGGCGGCGCGCGCCTCGTCCATGACCGCCCCGGCCGAAGCCCCGGCCGCGCAGGCCGCACAGGCCCAGGCGGCTTCTTCCGGCAACGGCTTCGTGCCCATGGGGGCCCCGGCCGCCGCCGGCGGCGGCCTTTCCGACGTGCAGGTGCGCGGCATGAACGTGCTTGACCCGGATACCGTGCTCATGCGCCTCACTATCCGCAAGGGCGACAGCCCGGACGCCCACGCCATCAACGAGGAAGTGAAGCGCATCTGGGACATGGGCTATTTCAGCGACGTGCAGGCCTCGCTCGAGGGCAATGTGCTCGTCTTCACCGTGGTGGAAAAGCCGCGCATCGACAATATCATTGTGGAAGGCTCCCATGAGATCGACGCCGAGGACGTCATCGCGGCCATGGGAAC
>CAMWTD010000137.1 GCA_947177085.1 uncultured Desulfovibrio sp. | reverse complement strand
GCCTCTTCCAGCATCCCGGAAAGCAGCTTGCGGAAATATTCGATGTCGTTGTGGCCCATGAGTATACCTCCGGCCACAGGGCGCGGGGGTTGGAGGGCGGGCGTGGCCCGTGGGGGCGCTGCCCCGCCAAGACACAAGCATATAGCCGCTCCGGGGGGGATTGTAAAGGGAGCGGACGGCCGGCTGCGCCCCGGATGCGGCAGCTCAGGGCTTTCCGGCTTCCGCGCGCGCCCGGGCCTCGGCGCGGATTTCCTCGCGCACTTCCTCCCAGGCGGGAAGCTCCCAGGCTTCGCGTTCCCCGGCCGCCACGGCGGCGGGGCTCAGGACAAGGCGCAGGTCCCCGGCGTTCACGCCCACGCGCGAACCCGCGGCCGCGGCCTCCCGCGCCCTGGGCGCGCAGGAGGCCACGATGGCCGCGGCCTCCTCGAGGACGGGGCGCTCCCACGCCGTTCCCCCGCGCGCGAGCCCGAGGGGGCCCGGCAGCCCCGAAAGACGCAGCAAAAGGTCCCCGGGGCCCGCCGCCTCCCTGAGGCGCTCGTTGTCCTTGTTGTTGCGGCCCACGCAAAGCCAGTGCCAGCGGCCCTGCGCTTCGCGCCAGTATTGCCGCCCCGTGGCCGCCAGGCGGAAGTCCCGGGCCGTGGGGCCTTCGGGCCCCATGCCCGCTGGCCTGCGGGTGAGCGCGAGCCAGTAGCGGCGGGCGTTTTCCCGCTCGGTGAGGCGGCAGCCGCCGCCGGGCGTGGGTATCTCGGAAAGGCCGAATTGCCGCGCGAGGGCGAGCTGGTCGCCCCGGCCCCGGCCGGAGATGCCGAGCAGCCGCTCGCGGTCCACAAGGCCGCTCTCCTCGGGCTCGGTGGGGGGGAGATGCCGCGCGCAGAGCGGGCGCAGCAAAAGCCCGCGCACCCCGGCCTCGCGCGGGATAAGGTGCAGGGTGTCGAGCCTTTGCGACATGGGCCGCTGCCCCAAAACCTCGCCGCTCGCGAGGAAGCTCGCCCCCACTTCCTCCATGTGCCGCCGCGCCGCGCGCAAGAGGAGGATCTTGCAGTCCACGCAGGGGTTGAGGCACTTGCCGAAGCCGTGCGGCGGCCGCGAGCGCAGCATGGCGGCGAAATCCTCGCCCACGTCGGTCACGTCCACGTCCACGCCGTAGAGCCGTTTCCAGCGTTGCGCGGCCGCGGGCTCGCCGAAAAAGGGCGAAACGCAGTGCAGGCAGCGCACCTTGAGGCCCTGGGCCATGAGCACGCGCGCGGCGAGGATGCTGTCCAGGCCGCCGGAAAAAAGCACCACCGCATCAGGAGTCTCTGTCATGGCGCAAGGTGTACGCAAGGAAGGCCGCCAAGGCAAGCGCCGGCCCACGGGGCGCGCCGGCGGTCCCGGTTCCGCTTGCGCCCCGCATACCCTTGTCACCCGGGGGATTATTGCATATAAACGCCCCTGACGCGCCGGGGGCGCGCTTTGTCTGTATTTCCGGCCGCGCGGGGCGCGGCGCTACCGTTAACGCGCGGCGCGGGGCCTCGACCTCGCGCCGCTGCCGCCGCAAGGCGCATAGGGAGCAAGCGATGAAGAAGGGCGAACACGGGGAACGCGGCACCATCCGTCTCAAGACTGGCCTCGCCGAAATGCTCAAGGGCGGCGTCATCATGGACGTCACCACGCCGGAGCAGGCGAAAATCGCCGAGGAGGCGGGCGCCTGCGCCGTCATGGCGCTGGAGCGCGTCCCGGCGGACATCCGCGCCGCCGGCGGCGTGGCCCGCATGGCGGACCCCAGCATCGTCAAGCGCATCATGGAAGTGGTGAGCATCCCGGTCATGGCCAAGGCGCGCATCGGCCACTTTGTGGAGGCGCACATCCTCGAGGCCCTGGGCGTGGACTACATCGACGAGAGCGAGGTGCTCACGCCGGCCGATGACCGCTACCACATCGACAAGTTCAAGTTCACCGTGCCCTTTGTGTGCGGCTGCCGCAATCTGGGCGAGGCCCTGCGCCGCATCGGCGAGGGCGCGGCCATGATCCGCACCAAGGGCGAGCCCGGCACGGGCAACGTGGTGGAGGCCGTGCGCCACTGCCGCATGGTCATGGACCAGATCAGGATGCTCTGCGCCATCCGCGAGGACGAAGTGCCCAACTTCGCCAAGGAGATCGACGCCCCGCTGGAGCTCTGCTACATCGTGCGCAAGGAGGGGCGACTGCCCGTGGTGAACTTCGCGGCCGGCGGCATCGCCACCCCTGCGGACGCGGCGCTCATGATGCAGCTCGGCTGCGACGGCGTCTTCGTGGGCTCGGGCATCTTCAAGTCGGGCGACCCGGCCAAGCGCGCCCGGGCCATCGTGCAGGCCGTGACCAATTACAAGGATTACAAGCTCCTGGCCGAAATCTCCTGCGACCTCGGCGAGCCCATGGTGGGCATCGAGATCTCCGAGATCCCGCAGGAGCAGCGCATGCAGGAACGGGGCTGGTAAGATGACCAGGGAGAAGAACCCCCTGGTGGGCGTGCTCGCCCTGCAGGGGGCCTTCCGCGAGCATGTGGCCGCGCTCGAAAGGCTCGGGGCGGCCACGCGCGAGGTGCGCCAGCTCAAGGACCTGGACGGCATCGACGCCATGGTCATCCCGGGCGGCGAAAGCACCACCATGGGCAAGCTGCTCGTGGACCTCGGCATCATGGAGCCCCTGCGGGCGCGCATTGAGGGCGGAATGCCGGTCTACGGCAGTTGCGCCGGGCTCATCCTGCTCTGCCGTCACATCGAGGGCTCGGCGCAGCCGCGCCTCGGCGTGCTCGACGCCACGGTGCGGCGCAACGCCTTCGGCCGCCAGGTGGACAGCTTCGAGGCTGACCTCCACATCCCCGAGCTAGGCCCAGAGCCGATGCCCGCGGTGTTCATCCGCGCGCCCGTCATCCTCTCCACAGGCCCCGGGGTCAAGGCGCTGGCCCGCGTGGAGATGGACGGCGCGGAGCGCGCCGTGGCCGTGCGCGAGGGGCGCATCCTCGCCACCTCCTTCCACCCGGAGCTCACGCCGGACACGCGCTTCCACCGCTATTTTCTCGATATCTGCAAGGGCGCGGTCTAGCGCCCTTGGCTCTCCCGCTAAAAATGGCTGCCGGGCGCGAAAAACCCGGCAGCCATTTTTCCGCGCGCACAAATTCCGCGTGCGGAAAAAGGCGGCTACCGCGCCGTCCCGCCGAGCCAAAGCTCCGGCTCCTTGCGGCGGGAGGCGGCCGTCAGGAGATGGTGCGCCAGCTTTTCGCGGTTCTCCGGCGCGCCCATCTGCCGCGCGCCCGTGGGGCAATATTTGGCGCAGGCCGCGCAGACGATGCACCTTTCCTCATCAGTGGCCGTGAAGTCGGCCTCGCTGATGGCCGCCGCCGGGCACACGCTGGCGCATTGGCCGCAGGCCACGCATTTCTCCCTGTCCGTGACCGGGAAGAGGCTCGCCCCTCTGGGCAGCTTCCATTCCGGGTAGGCCCCCGGCGCGCGCTCAAGGCGGGCGTCCGTCCGCATGGCGGCCATGATGCGCCGGCCAAAGGCCGCAAGCTGGTTCCTGTCCTCCGCATCGGGGCGTCCGGCCGCCACCTGCGGCGCGAGCGAGTGCTGGGCCACGGCGGCCACGGCGGCCACGGGCAGGAAGCCCTTTTTCACGGCAATGGCAAAGAGGTCGAGGAGCGCGCCCTCAAATTCGCGGTTGCCATAGACGGCCACGAGCGCGCAACGCGCGCCGTTGCCCGCAATGTTCCGGAACACCTCGTCGAGGTTGCGCGGCATCCGGCCCCCATAGACGGGGAAGGCCATAAAGACCCTGTCCTCCGGGCCGAAGTGGAGCGACGCCTGCCGCGCCGCGGGCGTGGTGCAGTCGTGAAGAAAGAGGTCGGCGTCCACGTCCCGGGCGAGCGCCCGGTTGACCTCGGCCGTGCCCCCGCAGGGGCTGAAGAAAAGGAGGTGGAGGCGCTCGCGGCTCATGGGCGGGAAGCTCCTGAAGCTGTGGTGTTATGGGGGGCGCTCAATCGGGCAGGCCCGTCAATCGGGAAGGGCGGTGTCCCGCCGGCGCAGCTTCTCCCAGGCGGGCGATCCCCCTACGCAGCAGCGGGAGAGGGTGTCGCCCATTTCGGCAAAGCGCGACATGGGTATGGAAAAACTCAGGATGTCCGGGGGAAACCATGGACGCGCCGAAATATCCAGCATCCCGATGAAACAGTGCCTCCCGCCCCGGGCGTTTTCCCGCACGAGCGCGCTCACCGTCTGCGAGCAGCCCGAACCCCATGGGCATTGCACCGCATGGATATTGGGCTGGTCATAGTTGGCCCAGGCAAAAAGCCCGGAGAGGAGATCGGGCGCGACGAGGAAGATTAGCCCGATGCAGGCGTCGAAATCCGCGAGCCTGTCAAGACGCCGGAAATTCAGGAAGCGCCCCGGGCAAGGGGGAATTTCCATGTTCTCCACGGCGTCCGACACACATTCAGGGCTGATTTTGTACTTTTCCTTGCGGGAGACAAAGTCGAACATTTGCGGCCGCGGCGGGTTAAACCCGCAATAGAACTTGCCCCCCATGCAGTTGATGCCGCCCACGTCCAGCGAAATGTCCGTCCCGGCCTGCACGCTGCCGAACACTTTAAAGATGCAGCCATGCGTCGCGCGGACCTCCCCCATTGGCTCTTCCGAGGCGGAGAGCACGAGGGGGAGCGGCGCATCGGGCCCCAAATACTGCTCATACTGGAACTGGAATTCCGCGGGGCTCAGCATGTCTTCCCCACTCGGCGGCTGAAGGGAGCGCTTCCGCAAGCCATGCGCCGCATGCGGGCGGCTAGGGGGCGGCGGGGGGCGTGGCCTCCTCGTCCGTCGCCTCGAGCTTGAAGATGACGGGCCGGATGCCGTCGTTGCAACTGCAAATGGCCGTGCCAGGGGTCTTCATCCAGTCGCCGTAGTACCACAGTTTTTCGGGCGCGCCGTGGGCCAGCGCGAAGGCATACTGGTAGATGGCCTTCCAAGCCTCGTCGCAGAGGCCCGCGGGCTTGGCGTAATCGCCGAAATAGACCTCGCCCGGGCGGTGCATGGGGCAGGGCCCGAGGCCGTCCACGCCATATTCCCTGGCGAGATCGTCCTGGAAGGTGGTCTTGAGGACTGTGATTTTTACCTTTTTCATGGTTCGCCCTCTCAGCTCTCCATCTCGCGGCCGCGTTTCTGCGCCGCCACCACAGCCTCCACAATGAGGCCGGAAAGGCCCGCGCGGTCGAGCACATTGACGCCCGCAATGGTGAGCCCGCCCGGCGAGCAGACATCGTCCCGCAACTGCATGAGCGGCGCGGGCTCGGCGTCGGCCAGGGCCGCGCAGCCGGAAAAGAGCGCGCCCACCATGCGCCGCGACGCGTCCTGCGCAAAACCCAGGGTGATGCCCGCCTGCACGAGCCCCTGCATCATGGCGAACACATAGGCCGGGCCCGCACCGATGAGCGCCGAAAAGTCGGTGAACTTCCCTTCGGCAAGCTCAAGGCAGAGGCCCATGCGCCCGAAGATGGCCAGCACCGGGGCGCGCCACTCCTCGGCGTCGGCGCGGAAGCAGAAGGCGAAGATGCCCCGGCCCACCAGCGCGGTGGTGGTGGGCATACAGCGGGCCACGGCCACGCCCGCGTCCACCTCGGCCGCCAGGTGCGCGAGGCTCACGCCCGCGGCGATGGAAAGCACCAGGGTTCCTGGCCGGATATGTCCGCGCGCGGCGGCCAGCACCTCGGCCACCTGGTAGGGCTTGACCGCGACAAGGAGCAGGTCGGCCTGTTCCGCCGTGGCCGCGATGCCGGACATGGCCGTGACGCCCAGCGCCTTCACGGGCTCGAGCTTTTCCGGGCTGCGGTTGTACGCGCTGAGGGAGAGCCCGGGGAGGTCCAGCGCCGAAAGCCCGGAGAGCAGCGCGCCGCCCATGCGGCCGCAGCCGATGCAGCCGATGTGGAGCCTGCCGCCAAGGCGCTCGGGAAGCAGTTCGGCCAGGGTGGTCATGGTGTCCCCCATTCCATGTGGCTTTCTTATGCTTTTGAGCGGATGGTGAGCCTGTGCTGCATCTGTAATGCCGAAATTATCCGTCAAAAACAGCCTTGCTTCAGCCGTTGCGACG
>CAMWTD010000136.1 GCA_947177085.1 uncultured Desulfovibrio sp. | reverse complement strand
TCGCTCAAGTCCACGGTGATGGTCATGCCTTCTTCCGGCGCGCCGTTTTCATCCCTGGCCGCGCAGGCCCCCAGGAGCAGGGCGGCAAAAAGCAGCGGCAGAACCAGCAGCAGGCCCGGGGTGCGGGCGCGGAGCGTTTTCATATGCGTTCCTCCAGTCAGGCCCAGGGCCGCGTCGGCGCAGGGCGTGGCTTGACGATTGCCATCAGGCGGGTCTCGGTACTATAGTGGGTTTCTTCAGTAAAGACAACGGGGGATTCCCATGACCGTTCTTGCCAAAAATGTCGCCGCAGATCTCGCCAATGCCTCCTGGGTGCGCCGCATGTTCGAGGCGGGCATCCAGCTCAAGGCGAAGTACGGCGCGGAAAACGTCTATGATTTCAGCCTCGGCAACCCCGACCTGGCCGCTCCGGCCGCCGTGGGGGAGGGCCTGCGCGCCTTCGCCGAACACGCGGACGAGCCCTTCGCCTTCGGCTACATGCCCAATGGCGGCTTTCCCTGGCTGCGCGAGAAGCTGGCCGCCCACCTCTCGGGCGAGCAGGGGGTGAAGCTGGGCGCCGAGGACGTGATCCTCACCTGCGGCGCGGCCGGGGGCCTCAACGCCTTTTTGCGGGCCGTGCTGGATCCGGGCGAGAAGGTGCTGACCTTCGCCCCCTATTTTGTGGAATACGGCTTCTATGTCTCCAACCACGGGGGCGAGCTCGTGGCTGTGCCGAGCCGGCCCGAAAACTTCGCGCCCGACCTCGCCGCGCTGGAGCGCGCCATCGACGAGAAAACGCGCGTGGTGCTCATCAACTCGCCGCACAATCCCACGGGGGCCGTCTACAGCCGCGCGGACCTTCAGGCGCTGGCTGCGCTGCTCGAGAACAAGAGCCAGCAATACGGACGCCCCATCTGGCTCGTGGCGGACGAGCCCTACCGCTTCCTCGCCTATGACGGCGCGGAAGTGCCCTCGGTGCTGCCGCTCTACCCCTACGCCGTGGCCGTGAGCTCGCTTTCCAAGAACATGTCGCTGCCCGGCGAGCGCGTGGGCTGGATCGCGCTTTCGCCGCGGATGCCGGAAAAGGCCGAGCTCATGGCGGCGCTCACCTTCACCAACCGCATCCTGGGCTTCGTCAATCCGCCCGTGGTTGGCCAGCACATCATGGGGGCGGCGCTCGGCAGCGCCGTGGACCGCGAGATCTATGCGGCGAGGCGCGCGGCCATGGCCGAGGTGCTCACCCGGGCCGGCTATGAGTTCGTCATGCCGCGCGGCGCGTTCTACTTCTTCCCCAAAGCCCCCGGCGGCGACGACGTTGCCTTCGTGAACCGCCTCATGGAGGAGCGCGTGCTGGCCGTGCCCGGCTCGGGCTTCGGCTGGCCCGGGCATATCCGCCTCGCTTTTTGCGTGGACGAAAGCGTCATCCGCAATGCGGAGGAAGGTTTCGCAAAAGCCGCCGCGGCCATGCGCGAGGGCGCGGGCGACGGCGGAGCGAAAGCATGAGCGCCCTCCCTTGCCGGATCGTGCCGCGCTGGCTCACGCTGCTGGCCCTGGCCGTCGCCCTCTGGACGGCGTCCCCGGCCACGGCGCGGGACGCCGCACCGCGATCCGGGAACGAAACCGCCCACGCGCTCCCCGCCTCCGGCGACCTCAGCGTGCAGGAGGCAAAAGCCCTGCTTGCCGACCCGCCGAAAGGACTTATCATCCTCGATGTGCGCACCCCGCGGGAGTTCCGCGAGGGGCATCTCGCCGGGGCGCGCAACCTGGATTTTTTCGGCCCCGGCTTTGAGCGGGAGGCCCAGGCGCTCCCCCCGGACGCGCCGGTGCTTCTCTACTGCAAAAGCGGCCGCAGGTCGGCGGCGGCCGCCGAGGCCCTCGGCGAAACGGGCCACAGGCGCGTCCTCAACATGAGCGGGGGAATGGACGGCTGGAAAAAGGCGGGGCTGCCGCTCGCGAAATAGGGCGCACTGCCCCGCGCATTCCCGCGCATGGGGAGGGGGCCGCGGCACTGGCACGAATGCTGCTTTATATGCGGCGGTGAGGAAAAAATTTCCCCGCCGCCGTTTTCTTTCCCGGAGGCAGCAAGCGTGAACTCGTCGCTCTATATCGGCGCAACCGGCATGAAGGGCTTGGCCCAGGGCATGCAGGTAACGACCAACAACCTCGCCAATGTCAGCACCATCGGCTACAAGCAGCAGGGCATCCTCTTTTCGGACATGCTCTCGCAGGGCCAGGCGTGCATGGGCAACTGGTGGAACGCCCAGGAGGACTCGCGCGTGGCCCTGGGGCAGGTGGGCATGGGCCTCCAGGTGGAGTCAATCCGCACCATGTTCCAGCAGGGCGGGCTGGAAGCCAGCAACACCGTCACGGACATGGCCATCAACGGCAAGGGCTTCTTCCAGGTGACGGACGACAAGGGCGGCACGTTTTACACGCGCGCGGGCGACTTCCGCCCCGACAACCAGGGCGTGTGGCGCACGCCCACGGGCCTTGCGCTCATGGGCTACCAGATCGGCGCGGACGGCAGCCGCGGCGAGCTTTCGGCCGTGCAGGTGGACAGTTTCGCCACCATCCCCGCCAAAACCACCAGCAAGGTGGAGCTGACCGTCAACCTCAATTCCAAGGCGGACAAGAGCACCGGCGCGGAAAACCCGTACTTCTCCCTGCTCGACCAGTATGACGGCCGCGGCAGCAAGGCGCTCGCCAACGACGCCTATTCCTACAGCCAGCCCATGACCGTCTATGACGCCGAGGGCAATGCCCGCACGGTGACGGCCTATTTTGACGGCGCGCCTTCCGATTCGCCCAACCGCTACATGGAATTCATCATCGCCGCCGACCCCGAGCTCAAGTACGACGCGGACGGCAACGCCATCATGCCCCAGCCGGGCGACGGGCTGCTCATGAGCGGCGTGCTCCAGTTCGATTCGGCGGGCAACCTCAAGAGCATGGCGGCCTTCACGCCCACCACGCAGGGCAGCAAGAACCTTGAGGACTGGGTCCCGGCGACGCTTTCCGGGGGCCTGCCGCAGTTCAGCCTCGACGGCGCGCCCATGACGCTGGACCTCGGCATCCGCTCCGCGGGCGGCTGGAGCAACGCGCCCGCCACCGCGGCGGACGTGGGCACGGACATGCACCTTTTGCCCAACATGGGGGAAAACGCCATCCTGTCCCAGTATCCCACCACGGCCTTCGCAAGCAGCGCGCCCACGAGCACCTACAAGCAGGACGGCTACAGCGAGGGCTTCCTCAGCAATGTGAGCATCCGCAACGACGGCACGGTGGTGGGGCTCTTCTCCAACAGCCAGAGCGTGGACCTGTGGCAGATACCCATCGCCCGCTTCACCAGCGAGGACGGCCTGCGCCGCGAGGGCAGCAATCTCTTTTCCGCCACGCCGGAGGCCGGGCAGATGGAGCTCGGCATGGCGGGCACGGAAAACTACGGCACTGTCCAGGCCTACAATATCGAGCTCTCCAACGTGGACATGGCCACGGAAATGGTCAACATGATCGTCAACCAGCGCGGCTTCCAGTCCAACAGCAAGGTGGTGACCACAGCCGACCAGATGCTCCAGAAGGCCATGGAGCTCAAGCGCTAGGGCCGCGCCCGCGCAGCGGCGCATCCCGCACGGGGAAGATTTTTCCGGCCCGAAGCGCGCGACGGTGTTTTTTGCACGCGCAGCCTCCCGCGCTTTTCGCGCGTGCGACGGCGTTTCGCCGCACCCGTTTTCCCCCTCCCCCGGCCCCAGGGCCGCCCCGCTCAAAACTCCGGGGCGGCCTTTTTGTCGTGGGGATTTTCCGCGGCCCATTGACGCGATGCCCGGCCCGTGCTAGAGTGGCCGGGAAAGAACACGCGCGGCCGATGCTATCCGGGCAGGCCCGGGGCCGCCATGCCGGGAGCAGTGGTGTCCTTCAGGGATTTTTTCGGCCAGCAGCGGGACGGAATGCGGGCCATGGCCACCACGGGCGTCATGGGGCTGCACCTCGTGAGCGGGCCGCTGGTGGGTTTTGCCATCGGCTACGGGCTGGACGCCTGGCTCGGCACGAGCCCCTGGTGCAAGATCATTTTCCTGCTGGTGGGCATTGGCGCGGGCTTTCTCAATGTCTACCGCGACACGCAGGCGCTTCTGCGCAAGCTGGAAAGCGAGCGGCGGAACGGGGCCGCGTCCGGGAGCGCCGGGCCCGCCAACCCGGGACGCCCCGGTCCCCGCGGGGCGGCTCCCAGAAAAACGCCGCACCTCAAGGATGCGGACACAGGGAAATGACGCGCGAACGAACTTCGCCCCCGGGCTTTTGCGGAGGCCGCCCCTGAAAGCGCCCCTTGCCGCGCCGTATGCGGCGCTGGATGCATGGCTCTGGCGTCGGGGCATCCGCGACGCCGCCATCCGCTCCCTGCTGTGCCGCGTGGGCGCGGCCGCGCTCCTGGCGCTGGCGGCCGGGGCCGCGCTCCTGATGGTCACGTCCCTGCTTTTGTGGTTCGGGGTGGGCCTTTTGGCCATGACCTGGATTTTCTGGGGCTGGGCGCGGTTTTTTTCGCGGCCCGGCGGCGGCCTGGAGCCCGGGGCCCTCATGGGCGCGCTGTTGCGCTGGGCCGCGCGGATGCTGGTGTTTGCGCTGGGGCTCTATGGAGCGCTTCGCGCGGGGGGGTCCCCCCTGGCGCTGGCGGCCGGCGTGGCGGCCGGGCTTGGCGTGGGCCTTGTCAGCTATGCCGCGAGCGCGCGCAGGCCCCGCGCCTAGAGGCCCGGCGGAGACGGATTTCAGGGGCGGCCCCGCGCAAAGGCGCGCCCGGGCGCTATCGCCAAAAATGCTTGAAAAACATGCTTTTCCTTCATAGAATGTTTTGAGGACAGTTGCGACGCGGGCGCATCCGCGCAATTTCAGGAAAGGTCGCGCTTGAGGCCGACGAGGAGGCTCATCATGGCAGGCAGCTTGCCGGAACCGGTATTGCTCTCCACCTTTCTCGGAATGGATGAAATCACCATCGGCGGCCAGCTCGTGCCCTTCAAGCACGTGTTCTATTCCTGGCTGTGCATGGCCGTGCTCTTCGGCGTGGCCCTCATCCTGCGCCGCCGCCTGACCCTCGTGCCCGGGGGCCTCCAGAATTTCTTCGAGGCGGTCATCGACACCACGGAGCGATTTATCTGCTCCTCCATGGGCGAGGTGGGCAAGAAATATGTGCCCCTGCTCGCCGGGATGCTCATCTACATCTTCGGCATGAACATCCTCGGGCTCATTCCCGGCTGCGACGCGCCCACCGCCAACCTCAACACCACGGTGTGCATGGCGGTCTTCGTCTTCTTCTACTACAACTGGGTGGGCCTCGCGCGCTGGAAGGCGCACTACATCAACCAGTTCCTCGGCCCCTCCAAGTTCCTTATCCCGCTCATGTTCCCGCTCGAGATCGTCTCGCACCTCTCCAGGCCGGTCTCGCTTTCCCTGCGACTTTTCGGCAATATCCGCGGCGAGGAGATCGTCATCATCCTCTTCTTCATCATGGCGCCGCTGCTCGGGACGCTGCCCATCTACGGGCTCTTCCTGCTCGGCAAGTGTATGCAGGCCTTCGTGTTCTTCATGCTGACCATGTTCTACATCGCCAGCGCTCTTGAAGGGCCCGAGCACTAGGCCGCGACATTCGGGGGAATGGTCGCACGCGACCCAACAATACAACGTGGAAGGAGTGTTCCATGCGTAAATTCCTGCTGATTGCCCTCAACACCGTCGCCCTGCTTGGCATGGCCGGCATGGCCTTTGCCGCCGAGACGCTCAATTCCGACTCCCTCGGCTTCACCTGCCTCGCGGCGGCCCTGGGCATCGGTATCGCCGCCTGCGGCTGCGGCATCGGCATGGGCCTGGGCCTCAAGGGCGCAAGCGAGGGCGTGGCCCGCAATCCCGAAGTCAGCGGCAAGATCACGGGTACGATGATCCTGGCCTTCGCCTTCATCGAATCGCTCGCCATCTACGCGCTCGTCATCAGCTTCATCCTGCTGTACGCCAACCCCTACGCGTAGCCGTTTTCGCCGTTCCGCGGGGCCCGGGCGACCGGCCCCCGCGGGGCGGCCCATTCGGCCCGGGCGCGAACTTGCGCCCTGTGCGCCGGCCCCCTGATTCCGCCCAGTTCCCCGGGCCACGCCCGGAAC